>JBCECW010000075.1:7915-10439 GCA_039207785.1 Pseudomonas sp.
GGCTGGTTCTGACCAAGGATCAGTTGACCGGTTTTCTCATCGACCGGAATCTGGTTGCCCGGGTCGCGGTCCATCCGCACTTGGCCAACCTGACCTTTCAACTGGTACTTCACGTTGTAGCCAACCAGCTTGTCGCTGGTATCGGTGACCGTGTTGCACTTGGTTTCAGTGGTGGTGTAGGTGTCATTCTGCTGCATGTTTTCCTGCACCTTGTTGCCGGCATAACCGCCGCCGGCTGCACCGGCCACGGTGGCAATTTTCTTGCCGTTACCGCCGCCAATCTGGTTGCCGAGCAGGCCACCGGCCACTGCACCCAACACAGTACCTACGATCTGGTGCTGGTCCTTCACCGGCTTTTGCCGAGTGACGGTTACATCTTTGCAAACCTGCCGCGGAGTCTTGATGGTTTCGTTGATCGGCTCTACGGCGAGTACCTGTGCGTACTCCGGGCCACCACCCACCAAGCTGTAAGTTGCAACAGCACCTCCGGCGGTAACACCTACCGCACCTAGCACCGCACCAACTAGCATCGACTTGTTCACGTTGAAAACCTCCTGGTTACACAGAAGCGCAGTAGCGCCTTTCTCCTAGCCTTGGAGTCCCTTTCCTACATACGGTTCAAAAAAATTGGGCAAAAAAAACCGCGGTACGCGCTAAGCGCGACCGCGGTCACAGTGTAGCGGTTGAGCTTAAGGGCGCTCGTCCACCGCTTCACTGGTAGCCGGCGGGATCAAGTCCTCGGCATTCAGGTTCAGCCAGATCAGCACCACGTTGGCGATATAGATCGACGAGTAGGTACCGGCCAACACCCCGATAAACAGCGTGATAGAGAAGCCGTACAGGTTGTCGCCGCCCCAGAACAGCAGCGCCGCAATCGCCAGCAAGGTGGAGATCGAGGTCGCCATGGTACGCAGCAGGGTCTGGGTGGTGGAGATATCAATGTTCTCGACCAGAGTGGCTTTGCGCAGCACACGGAAGTTTTCCCGCACGCGGTCAAATACCACGATGGTGTCGTTGAGCGAGTAACCGATGATCGCCAGTACCGCCGCCAGCACGGTCAGATCGAAGGTGATCTGGAAGTAGGAGATCACGCCCATGGCCACGATCACGTCGTGGATCAGCGAGGCGATGGCGCCCACGCCGAACTTCCACTGAAAGCGGAAAGCCAGGTACAGCATGATGCCGCCCAGGGCCAGCAGCATGCCCAGGCCGCCTTGGTCGCGCAGTTCTTCACCCACTTGCGGGCCGACGAATTCGACGCGTTTTACGGTGGCCGGGTTATCGCCGTCTACCGCGCGCAGCGCGGTGGCCACACGGTTACCCAGTTGCGGATCATCACCAGGCATACGCACCAGCAACTCGTTGGCCGCGCCAAAGCTCTGTACCACCGCTTCGTTAAAGCCCGACTTCTGCAGCTCTTCACGTACTTGCAGCAGGTTGGCGTCGCGCTCATAGGTCAGCTCGATCAGCGTGCCGCCGGTGAAGTCCAGACCGTAGTTGAGGCCTTTGTGGAACAGGCTGAACAGCGCGATGGCGGTGAGCAGCAAGGTAAAGCCGAACGCGACGTTGCGCACGGCCATAAACTTAATCGTACGTTTCATAGCGGCCCCTTAGATCCACAACTTCTTGAAGTCACGACCACCGAAAATCAGGTTAACCATGCCGCGGGTAACCATGATGGCGGTGAACATCGAAGTGACGATACCCAGCGACATGGTCACCGCGAAGCCTTTGATCGGCCCGGTTCCCATGGCGAACAGGATGCCGCCGACCAGCAAGGTGGTGAGGTTGGCGTCGAGAATCGCCGCGTAGGCACGGTCGAAACCTTCGTGAATGGCGCGCTGGATCGACATGCCATTGGCAATCTCTTCACGTATCCGCGAGAAGATCAGCACGTTGGCGTCCACCGCCATACCCATGGTCAAGGTGGCACTCAACAGCGACATCAGCGCCAACAGCATGACCATGTTGAAGGCCAGCGCCACGGTGGCCAGGATGCCGAAGAAGCGGTAGATGCAGATGATAAACAGCGATACCAGCAGCATGCCCCACAGGGACGCGTCGATACCCTTGGTGATGTTGTCCGCACCCAGGCTCGGGCCGATGGTGCGTTCTTCGGCGAAGTACATCGGCGCCGCCAGACCACCAGCACGCAGCAACAGGGCCAGTTCGGAGGACTCACCCTGGCCGTTCAGGCCGGTGATGCGGAACTGGCTGCCCAGCGCCGACTGGATGGTCGCCAGGCTGATGATCTTCTTCTCTTCGACGAAGGAAGGCACCGCGACATCCTGCTCGACGCCGTCGACCGTCTGCCGCACGTAGCGCGTCACCGGCTTCTGCTCGATGAAGATCACCGCCATGCTGCGCCCGACGTTGTTGCGCGTGGCGCGGTTCATCAGCTCGCCGCCATGGCCATCGAGACGGATGTTCACCTGCGGGCGACCATTCTCGTCGAAGCTGGCCTGGGCGTCGGTCACCTGATCACCGGTGATGATCAGCTCGCGCTCCAGCTGCACCGGCGGAC
>JBCECW010000076.1:0-10428 GCA_039207785.1 Pseudomonas sp.
GCGAAAAACGCATGGACAGCAATGACACGGTGATGGGGTCGGCGACCTTGATGTTTTAGGTATCGGTGGCGATTTTTCGGCGTCTGGCGGCGATTGACGCAGTAATTCAGACACCTATAATCGCCTGCAACACGGCCCCTGTCGGTTGATGCGCTCAAGCGCGGAGATTGCTCAGGGGTTTTTTATTGCCTGCGATTTACCAGTCTCGGTTCTTCCAGTTGTCATCGATGCCCATCCGATCCAGACCGAGATCTAGATGCGTCAGGTCTGGAAAGTCATTTTCCAGTAAGGTTTTCAGTCGTGCTCCCCAGCCTGAAGAGGGATTTATGGTTTTCATCAGGTGCTGAGTTATGCACAGCAGCATAAACGGACGAGCCTGCCGCTGAGAGTCGCCATGAAACGCGGCCAATGATGGCGCTTGAACTATTGGCGGCAGTTTTGGCTGATCAACGATGTTGCGATTCCACAGCCGGCTGTGATGGGCGCATACATTGCGCAGGTAATTCAGGCTACGCAGCCAACTGGCGAAGATACGTCCATTACTGATGGCATATTGTGAGGAGATGGCATCTTGATCAGCTTCGGTCATACCGTCGTAAAGTGTCGAAAGCGTGCCGAAATCCCACACCTCGCAAGCCACCCAAACGGCCAAAGGCAGCCCGTATTTTTCTTTGTTATGGCGTATGAAATCCTCTTTGGAACGGTTGATAAGTGCTGCGTGTTTGCTTAGCCAACCGTGATGTCTGCTTAAGCCAGTTGTCCCATCCAGCTTGCTGGAGAAGCTTTCGTGAAATAGCTCTGGTTTCAGGTAAGCAAATGCATGGTGTTTACCTAGACAGTGAGAAATATCGACGCGCAGAGCGATTTCAATGCGTTCGAGTGCATCCAGCGCTAGCAGCCGCAGTTTCTTATCGAACACATATAGATCGACTGCGTTCTGGAAGGTCGCTCCAGGACGGAACTCATCCAGCGGAAGCCGGGTTTGTTTGACCTTTTTGGGCTTTTTTCCAGTACGCGGGTCAAGAGGGCAACAAAGTTCGGTTCGTTCGCGGAAGGCAAACCAATAACCGCTCAGCCGGTAATAACCGATGCGCTCCAGGCAATCCAATGCCTTTGCATTGTCGCTGACGCTCATGCCACGGGCGATCAACTGATCGAGTTGATCCCGGTAGCTTTTCCAAGGCTTGGGATAGGTTTGTGTCACCGGAGCAGTTACATCATCAGGATTGAATAGCGCCTATTTAGAAATGGATTGTCGTAGCTGTATATCGACCCAACCTAGGGACGCTCACTCTGCTGGAAGCGCTTCTGTGTTTTCAGCTAGCCGGCTCTTTGGTGTCCAGCCGTTGTGGTCTGAGGAGCAAAGAAGCCTGAGCCTCGTTACAAGGCGCGAGCACGCCGGCATGCATCCCGCGCAGGATCACGCTTCTCCAGTATTTAGCGGGTGCTTGGGGATTGATTGTGCGGCCCTTTTGGGCCCAGCTTTGGGTCTAGTAAACGCATGCAGTTGGCAGGAGCGCGGATCTAAAAAGCGCAGCCATCTACCATCGCACCGCGCCCAAAATGCGCCGTTACCTACGACACCAGCGGCGGCGACCTTCTCGCTGGGCCTGCGCTGGATTCCCACGGTCAGCAGCGAAAAACGCATGGACAGCAATGACACGGTGATGGGGTCGGCGACCTTGATGTTCTAGGCATCGGTAACGCAGTAGAGCAGGTACCTGTATCCACGGCCGCTGCCGCGCGCAAGCGCGGAGGGGCTCGGGGGTTTTTATTACATATGGATTTCCGTATATTCGAAAATCCATATGTAAAAGGGGCGCTTGTCGTGCTGACTCCACCCGAGCTGTTCAAATGCCTATCTGACGAGACCCGTGCCCGAGCTGCACTGCTAATTGCCGAGCATGGGGAACTGTGCGTCTGCGAACTCATGTGTGCGCTGGGCGATAGCCAACCCAAGATATCCCGTCATCTGGCTTTACTTCGTAGCACAGGCCTGCTGCTCGACCGCCGTCAGGGGCAATGGGTCTATTACCGGCTCAATCCGCAATTGCCGGCGTGGGCCGGCGACGTGCTCACGATAACCCTGCACGCCAATAGCGATTGGCTTGCGGCCAATGCTTCCCGCCTTTGCAGCATGGACGGACGCCCTGTCCGTGCCTGTGACTAAATTTCGGCCCTGCGCCTTGCCTTCTGATCGTTGCCCATAGGGCACGGGAGCGATGTATGCGAGTTCTCTTCATGTGTACGGCCAATAGCTGCCGCAGCATCCTTTCTGAAGCCATGTTCAATCATCTGGCACCTGAAGGTTTTACCGCCGTTAGTGCAGGCAGCTTTCCCAAGGGGCAGGTGTTGCCACGCAGCCTCACCACCTTGCAGCAGGTAGGCATCTCGATCGTTGGGTTGAGTAGCAAGGGGAATAACGCATTCGAGGCCAATCCGCCAGATATCGTCATCACGGTCTGCGACAGGGCGGCGGGCGAAGCTTGCCCGGTTTACTTCGGCCCAGCGCTGAAAGCCCACTGGGGGCTGGAAGACCCCTCTGAGGTGCAAGGCGCTGAAAGCGACGTGAATGCCGCCTTCCTCGCCACCTTGAGGACTATCGAGCGGCGTTGCCGCGAATTTCTGGCATTGCCTTTCGAGCGTTTGAGCCGTGATGCACTCAAGCGTGAACTGGACCGTATTGGCACCCTATAAGCGAGTGTTTAAGTGACAGACCACCTACCTAACCTCGATCAGACACTGTTTGATACGAAGCCTGAGACTCGACTTAGCAGCCTTCACAAACCTCGTATCCTGCTGCTCTACGGTTCGACGAGAGAGCGCTCTTTCAGTCGTTTGCTGACAGAGGAAGCGGCACGATTGCTGGAGCACTTCGGCGCAGAAGTACGGATCTTCAACCCCTCCGGCCTGCCACTGCCAGACGACGCTCCCGTTGAGCACCCCAAGGTTCAGGAGTTGCGCGATCTGGTGTTGTGGTCTGAGGGGCAGGTCTGGTGTTCGCCTGAGCGTCACGGCGCTGTGTCCGCGGTATTCAAGGCTCAGATCGACTGGATACCTCTAGCCCTTGGTGCCATTCGCCCTACTCAGGGAAAGACGCTGGCGGTGATGCAGGTTTGCGGCGGCTCGCAGTCATTCAATGCGGTCAACCAGTTGCGCATCCTCGGTCGTTGGATGCGCATGTTCACGATCCCTAATCAGTCCTCGGTGCCGAAGGCATACATGGAGTTCGACGATGCGAACCGCATGAAGCCGTCGGCTTACTACGATCGTGTCGTCGATGTGATGGAGGAGCTGGTTCGGTTTACCGTCTTGCTGAGGGAGCATCCAGAGTTGGTCGATCGTTATTCGGAACGCAAAGAGGCGGCTGAAGCCTTATCTAAACGGGTGGATCTGGGCGCGATTTGACCCCGCGAGCATCGAGCAACGGCTGGCGCTTTTATTCAAGGAGCGCCCAGCCGTTGCTGAACGCTCCTTTTCTACCGCCGGCTAAGCCTTAGGCATTGTTGAAATTGGCGGCCGACCAGTCGGCGTACCACTGGCGGAACAGGGCGTACTGGGTCTCGGCGTAATTGCGCTGGGCGGTGCTGAGCACGTCGGTCTCGTTGAAGTGCAGGCTGTACTCCTGGTCACCGTTAAGCACCATCAGGTGCTTGTAGTACAGAACCAGGTCGGTGCCTTCGTCGAACGAGGACAGCACGCCCAGAGCCGCTTCCAGTTCTTTGGCCTGGCTACGCGCCTTGGCATCGCCTTTCGCGGCTTTTTTGCACAGCTCGACCAGCAGCAGGATTTCGCGCGGCAGGGCGTTGCCGATACCGGTAATGGCACCGGTGGCGCCGCAGTTGACGAAGCCGTGGAATACCTGGGTATCGACGCCGGCCATCAGCACCACGTTTTCATCCTGGGAGGTGATGTGCTCGGCGGCGTAGCGCATGTCGGCGGCGCCACCAAATTCCTTGAAGCCGATCAGGTTCGGGTACTGGCGGCGCAGTTCGAAGAACAGGTCGGCGCGGGTGGCGAAGCCATAGTAAGGGCTGTTGTAGATCACTGCCGGCAGGTTGGGGGCAGCTTCCAGGATGGCGGCGAAGTGGGCTTTCTGGGCGGCCGGGGAAGCGCCACGTGACAGTACGCGCGGAATCACCATCAGGCCATGGGCGCCTACTTTGGCGGCGTGAGCGGCATGGGAAACCGCTTCACTGCTGTTGACCGCGCCGGTGCCGACGATGGTCGGCACACCGGCTGCTACCAGGCGCGCCACGCCTTCCTGGCGTTGTTGTTCGGTCAGCAGCGGCCAGTCACCCATCGAGCCGCAGTACACCACGGCGCTCATGCCGAGCTTGATCAGCTCGCGACCCTTGGCCACCAGAGCGTCGAAGTCCGGCTGGCGATCAGCGGTGCATGGGGTCATGAGTGCTGGAATGGTGCCAGTGAAGATGTTGTCGCTCATCGTGATTCCTCGAATAGTCGCTAGGGCAAAGCAGTAGGTTCTTGTATGGCGGCTGAATGCCGGCCTGTGCAAAGGCGGGGCGGCTATGTTGTGGAACCGACCGTATACGCCTTTTCGTATACGATATATTTGAAGCTGAATTGTTGTAAAGGCGGGCGTCGGTTTTTTTTCCGCGCAGCCGAACCCGGCGCCTGACCTTGCCAATTAGGCAAAGGCCAGGCGCACACAGTGCTGGTGGGGTAAGGGTCAGGCTTGGCGGGTTTTGCGGATATGACTGGCGATGGCCGCCAATAGCAGGATGGCAACCGGCGTGAGGTAGGTGAGGGCTTCTTTGGGCGTTGCTTGCAGGCCAAGGCTATGGGCGCCCTGGTACAGCAGCTTGAGCAGGCTTAGCAGGTAGTAGCTGATGGCAATGATGGAGAGCCCCTCTACCGCCTTCTGAATCTTGATCTGCGTGGTGGCCCGCGTACTCAGGCTTTGCAGGATGGCATTGTTCTGTTCCTCAACCTCGACCTGCACCCGGGCTTGCAGCAGTTCGCCCAGGTTGGCGACGTTGCCGTACAAGCGCTGCAAACGCTCGCAGGTGGCCGAGCAATAACGCACGGTCGGCTTGAAGCGCCGCTCGATAAATACCCCCAGGCGCTGGCAGCCGGCGACATGGCCTTCACGCAGTTCGCCAATCCGTTCGAACACCAGCTGGGCGTAGGCGTCGGTGGCACTGAAGCGCTGCCGGGTTCTGGCCGTGCAGCTCACCACGTCGGCAGACAAGGTCGAGATCTGGGCCAGGATCTGCTTGGCATCGCCTTCGTCCATGGCCGCATTGGCTTCGGACAACCTGACCAGTTCGCGCTCATGGGTGGTCAGGAAGCTGGATACCTCTTTGGCCACCGGCACGGCGAGCGAGGCCATCATCCGATAGGTTTCGATCTCCAGCAGGCGGCGCACCATCCTTCCCAGGCGGTAGGCATTAAGGCCCTGGTTCACCAGCAGCAGCCGGGTGGTGCCGTCGCTCGAGAGGCGGAAGTCGCTCCAGACCACGGCATCGCCTGCACCGATTTCCGAACCGGCGGGGTCTTTGAAACCGTAGTGGGAGATATAGCCGCTCCAGGTGGCCGAGGACTCCACCAGGATATGGCTGCACTCCAGGATCAAGTGTTCCCGGCCCGCCACCAGGTTGCGCAGGGCGACGGGCATCTGCGGCCATAACTCGCCCTCGGCCTGCTTGGGCATCACCAGCGTCAGCGACAGGAACTCGGTGTGCCGCTCCCATTTCAGCGCCAGCCCATCGAGCTGGGCCATACCTTGCGCTTGCGTAGCGGTGCCGGGGGATAGCTGCTGGATGATGGGTTCGTAGCCTGGGCTGTCGCCCAGCAGCGTCAGATGGAATACATGGGCCGGCTCGTCGAAATAGATAGAGGGCCGGGCGTGCAATTCGTTGTGAAGCTCATTGCGCAAAGGGTGCATGGCTGTGCATTTCCATAAGGTGAAGCCAGGTGCGAGCAAATGGCACAGACCGATCCTTTACCGGGGCTGCGCGTGGGGTGTAGACGTCCTCGTTTGGCCTGCCGAGTCACACAGGGCGGGGTGAAATTCTTTTGCCGCAAGGCGTGCCGGATAAAACCGTGCAGCGGGAAAAGGCGGCTGCCGGATTCGCGGTGGTGGGTTGAGAGAAAGTAAAACCGGGGGTTGTAGCCATGCTGCGGTGAGCAATGGCGAGTTTTTAGCGCATCGGCTATCGCGAATTTTGCGTCCGGTTTTCTCCTTGACAACCCCTGAGAATTTCCTGATTATTTCGTCTAAATAACATCGTATACGATATCTAGCGTTAATTTTATTGCTGCCACACACAACAAATAAAAGGAAGCAGTGACATGAGTGCCTCACCGCAACAATCAGCTAGTACCGCTTCAACCTTGGCAAATCGTGGCAGTGACCACGGGCTCAAGCAGAACACCCTGGGTGTGCTTGATGTCGCCTTCTTTATCATTGCAGCGGCCTCGCCCCTGACCGGGGTGATTGCCATTGTTCCCATCATGATGAGCATCGGTAACGGCAACGGCTCGCCGGCCACCTTTCTGTTAGCAGCGGGCATCCTGCTGTTGTTTGCCGTGGGCTATGTGGCCATGACTCGCCATGTCAGCAATGCGGGTGCGCTTTACGCCTATGTCACCCTGGGCCTGGGGCAATCCACCGGGCTGGGTACGGCGGCGTTGACGATCTTTTCCTATAGCGCCATCCAGATCGGCTTGTACGGTGGCTTTGGCTACTACGCTGCCGAGCTGATCTCCAATGGCTTGGGCATTCATATTCCTTGGTGGCTCTGCTCGGTGATAGCCGCGTTGTTGTGCCTGTTCCTGGGAATGAAAGGCGTGCATTCCGGCGCCAAGGTGCTGGGCGTGCTGCTGAGCTTTGAGTGCATTCTGCTGCTGGTATTGAGCGGTGGCATTCTGCTGTTCAGCCCTATCCCGGTGTCGTCCTTTACGCTGACACCGTTTAGCCCCACTTCGTTGCTGACCCCTGGCCTGGGTGTGGGCCTGATGTTCGCCTGCGCCACCTTTATTGGTTTTGAAGGCAGTGCCATCTACAGCGAAGAAGCCCGTGACCCCAAGCGAACCATTCCTCGCGCCACCTACTTCTCCGTGATCTTTATGGGCTTGGTCTACAGCATCGTGACCTGGCTGGTGATCTGCGTGCTGGGTGAACAGAACGCCGTGGCTGTGGCGACCAAAGAATCCGGCAACCTGATCTTCCGCGTCAGCGATATGGTTCTGGGTTCCTGGGCCACGCACTTTTTCAACGTGTTTATCGTCACCGCGATCTTCGCCGCCATCGTCACCTTCCATAACAACATTGCCCGCTACCTCTACTCGCTGGGCCGGCAGAACCTGGTGTGGTCGGCGCTGGGGCATACCCTGTCAAAAGCCCAGACACCCCACGTGGCCTGCATTGTGCAAACCGTGAGTGCAGTGGCGGCGGTGCTGGTCTTTGCCCTGCTCAAGCTGGACCCCTACGCCATCCTGTTTGCCTCGATGACCGGCATGGGCTCGATTGGCATCATCCTGGCGCAGACCATCGCCGCGGTCGCCATCTTCGTGTTCTTCCGCCGCAACCAGAGCCTCGATAACCGCGTCTGGCACACCTTTGTGGCGCCTCTGGCAGCTGTGATCGGCCTGAGCACCTTCCTGTACTACGCCATGACCAGCGTCGAGTTGTTGCTGGGTATCACCGGTACCTGGGCCACTATCCTGGCTGCCCTGGTGTTTGTGATTTTCGGCGCCGGCGTGTTCTACGGCCTGTTCGTCAAGTTAACCGACCCAAACAAATATGAGCGGGTCAAAAAAGTCCTGACCGAGTGAGGCCCGGCTGTTCGCCTGCCCACCCTGTTTATGCAAGCGGCGAGTCGCCACCTCTGGCGGCTCGCCTGATTACCGGAGGAACGCTTAATGACCACTACTACTCGTCCTGATTTTGCCCAGTTGGCGACCACCCTGGAGTTCCGTACCCAGGCGTTTATCAACGGCAAATTCGTTGACGCCGTCAGCGGCAAAACCTTTGCCACCCTGAACCCGGCCACCGGGCAGGAAATCGCCCAGGTTGCCGAGTGCGATGCGCAGGACGTAGATAACGCCGTTGCAGCAGCCAAGGCTGCTTTCGAAGATGGCCGTTGGTCACAGCTGGCACCCAAGGAACGTAAACGCGCGCTGCAGCGCCTGGCTGCCCTGGTGGAAAAACACGCGCAAGAGCTGGCCCTGATCGAGAGCCTGGATAACGGCAAACCGGTGGACGATGCCATCGCGGCGGACCTGCCCGATGCCGTGGAAACCCTGAAGTGGCACGCGGAGGCCATCGACAAGCTGTACGACCAGGTTTCGCCCACCGCGGGCGATATCGTTTCGCTGGTGGTGCGCGAGCCGATCGGAGTGGTGGCGGCGGTGATTCCCTGGAACTTCCCCCTGGCCATCCTGGCGATGAAGCTGGGCCCGGTATTGGCGGTGGGCAACTCGCTGGTGGTCAAGCCGGCTGAGCAAACCTCGCTAAGCGCCCTGCGTTTTGCCGAGCTGGTAAAAGAGGCCGGGATTCCCGATGGCGTATTTAACGTGGTGCCCGGTTTCGGCGTTACGGCGGGCCAGGCCCTGGGCCGCCACAAGGATGTCGACTGCCTGTCGTTTACCGGGTCGACCGAAGTGGGGCGCTACTTCCTGCAGTACTCCGCCGAGTCCAACCTGAAAAAGGTCATCCTGGAACTAGGCGGCAAAAGCCCGGCCATCGTGATGGATGACGTCAAGGACCTGCAGCCGATTGTTGAACAGCTGGCCATCGGCATTCTGTTCAGCCAGGGCGAAAACTGCAGCGCCGGCTCGCGTTTGCTGGTGCACGCGGGGATCAAGGAGCGCCTGCTCGATGCCCTGGTTGCCCACTTCAAGACCTGGACCGTTGGCGATCCCCTGGTCGAGGGCACACGTATTGGTGCGCTGATCGAGGAAGGCCATATGCAGCGCATCCTTGGCTACATCGAAACCGGTATCAAGGAAGGGGGGCGCGTGATCCTGGGCGGCAAGCGGGTGCGTGCCGAAACCGGCGGTTTCTATGTCGAGCCAACCATTTTTGACGATGTGCAGAACTCGATGACCATCGCCCAGGAAGAAATCTTCGGTCCGGTGCTGTCGGTGATTACCTTCAATACCGTGGAAGAGGCGATCAAGATCGCCAACGACACCCCGTACGGCCTGGCTGCCTCGCTGTACACCAATGACCTGAATATTGCGCATAAGGTCTCCCGCGCGATTCGCGCCGGTACCGTGTCGGTCAACTGCTTCTCCGAGGGTGACCAGGCCGTTCCGTTCGGTGGCTTCAAACAGTCGGGTTTCGGTGGCCGTGAGAAGTCGTTCCTGGCCCACGACCAGTATTCCGAAGTCAAAACCATCTGGATTCAGCTGCAGCCGTAAGCGCAAGAAAAGGTATTGGCTCATGAGCACTAAACGTTTCGATTACATCGTCGTCGGCGCTGGCTCCGCAGGGTGTGTAGTCGCCAACCGGCTTTCCGCTGACGGTCAGAAAACCGTGCTGTTGCTCGAGGCCGGGCCTCGGCACAACAGCGTGATTTTGCAGATGCCTGCTGCACTGGGCCTGCCGCTGGAAAGCACGCGTTTCAACTGGGGTTTCAAAAGCGAAGCCGAGCCGGGCTTGAACGGTAACAAGAGCGACCAGCACCGTGGTCGGGTGCTCGGTGGTTCGTCCTCCATCAATGGCATGGTGTTTGTTCGCGGCAACCCGCTGGACTTCGACAACTGGGCCAACCTTGGCCTGCCCAACTGGTCCTATCGCCATTGCCTGCCGTACTTCAAGAAGATGGAAACCTTTGAAGGCGGCGCCGATGACTATCGAGGTGGCGATGGCCCGATGCATGTGCATCAGTGCAGCGCCGATAACCCGTTGTACCAGGCGTTTCTCGGTGCCGGTCAGGACTATGGCCTGAAGCTGAACAAGGACCAGAACGGCTATCAGCAGGAGGGCGTCAACGTCGCCCAGGCGTCTACCTACAAGGGCGAGCGCTGGAGCACGGCGCGGGCCTATCTGGACACCGCCAAGGGCCGCGCCAACCTGACCGTGACCACGGGCGCCCAGGTCGTTGGCCTGGTGTTCGAGGACAAGAAAGCGGTGGCGGTTACCTATGAAGTCAACGGCGTAACCCGTGAAGCCCGGGCCAATGCGGAAATCATCCTGAGCGCCGGTGCCTTTGGCACGCCGCAGTTGCTGTTGCTGGCGGGCATTGGCGACCGTGACGAGCTCAGCGCACTGGGCATCGAGGTGCGCCATCATTTGCCTGGCGTGGGTAAGGATTTGCAGGACCACGTCGCGGTCGCCATCCAGTACTCGACACCCAAGAAAGGCGTGTCGCCAACCCGCCAGCTATCGACCGTGGGCCGCCTGTTTGTCGGTGCCCGCTGGCTGGCCACCCATACCGGGCTGGGTGCTTCCAA
>JBCECW010000077.1:0-10017 GCA_039207785.1 Pseudomonas sp.
GGAGACAGGCATGGCGCAGTATCAACCGGGGCAACGCTGGATCAGTGACAGCGAAGCGGAATTGGGTCTGGGAACCATCCTCGCCGAGGACGGCCGCCTGCTCACCGTGCTCTACCCGGCCACCGGCGAAACGCGCCAGTACGCCACCCGCAACGCGCCGCTGACTCGCGTGCGCTTCGCTCCGGGTGACGAGATCACCCATTTCGAAGGCTGGAAGCTGACCGTCCAGGAAGTCGACGACATCGACGGCCTGCTGGTTTACCACGGCCTGAATGCCCAGCATCAGCCGGTTACGCTGCCGGAAACCCAGCTGTCCAACTTTATCCAGTTCCGCCTGGCCAGCGACCGCCTGTTCGCCGGGCAGATCGACCCCCTGAACTGGTTCGCCCTGCGCTACCACACCCTGGAACACACCAGCCGCCAACTGCAGTCCTCGCTCTGGGGCCTGGGTGGCGTGCGTGCGCAGCCGATTGCCCACCAATTGCACATCGCCCGTGAAGTGGCCGACCGCATCGCCCCGCGCGTACTGCTGGCCGACGAAGTGGGCCTGGGTAAAACCATCGAAGCCGGCCTGGTCATCCACCGCCAGCTGCTGTCCGGGCGTGCCAGCCGCGTGTGCATCCTGGTGCCGGAAAACCTGCAGCACCAGTGGCTGGTGGAAATGCGCCGGCGCTTCAACCTGGAAGTGGCGCTGTTCGACGCCGAGCGCTTTATCGAAAGCGATGCCAGCAACCCCTTCGAAGACTGCCAGCTGGCCCTGGTGGCGCTGGAATGGCTGTGCGAAGACGACAAGGCGCAAGATGCCCTGTTCGCCGCCGGCTGGGACTTGCTGGTGGTGGACGAAGCGCACCACCTGGTCTGGCACCCGGACCAGGTCAGTTCCCAGTACAAGCTGGTGGAACAACTGGCCGAAGTCATCCCCGGCGTGCTGCTGCTGACCGCCACCCCCGAACAACTGGGCCAGGACAGCCACTTCGCCCGCCTGCGCCTGCTCGACCCGGCGCGCTTCCACGACCTGGAAGCCTTCCGCGCCGAAAGCAGCAACTACAAACCGGTGGCCGAAGCGGTGCAGGAGCTGCTCGACCAGGGCCGCCTGTCCCCCGCCGCGCATAAAACCATCCAGGGTTTCCTCGGCGCCGAGGGCGAAGCCCTGCTGGCCGCCGTGACCGACGGCGATATCGAAGCCTCGGCACGCCTGGTGCGTGAGCTGCTCGACCGCCACGGCACCGGCCGCCTGCTGTTCCGTAACACCCGCGCCGCCGTGCAAGGCTTCCCCGAGCGCGAACTGCACCCCTACCCGCTGGCCTGCCCGGACCTGTACCTGGAGCTGCCGGTGGGCGAGCACGCCGACCTGTACCCGGAAGTCAGTTTCCAGGCCCAGCCGGAAGCCAGCGACGAAGAGCGCTGGTGGAAATTCGACCCGCGCGTCGACTGGCTGATCGACACCCTGAAGATGCTCAAGCGCGTGAAGGTACTGGTGATCTGCGCCCACGCCGAAACCGCCATGGACCTGGAAGACGCCCTGCGCGTGCGTTCCGGCATTCCGGCCACGGTGTTCCATGAAGGTATGAATATTCTTGAGCGCGACCGCGCCGCGGCCTATTTCGCCGACGAAGAATTTGGCGCCCAGGTACTGATCTGCTCGGAAATCGGCAGTGAAGGTCGCAACTTCCAGTTCTCCCACCACCTGGTGCTGTTCGATCTGCCGGCACACCCGGACTTGCTGGAACAGCGTATCGGCCGCCTCGACCGGATCGGCCAGAAACACACCATCCAGCTGCACGTGCCGTACCTGGAAAACACCCCGCAGGAGCGTCTGTTCCAGTGGTACCACCAGGCGCTGAACGCCTTCCAGGCCACCTGCCCGACCGGCAACGCCCTGCAACAGCAGTTCGGCCCGCGCCTGCTGCCGATGCTGGAAAGCGCCGACGACGGCGACTGGCAAGTGCTGGTGGACGAAGCCCGTGCCGAGCGCATTCGCCTCGAAGGCGAGCTGCACAGCGGCCGCGACCGCCTGCTGGAACTCAACTCCGGCGGCAGCGGCGAAGGCCAGGCGCTGGTGGAAGCCATCCATGAGCAGGACGACGAATTTGCCCTGCCTATCTATATGGAAGAGCTGTTCGAAGCCTTCGGTATCGAAAGCGAAGATCACTCGGAAAACGCCCTGGTGCTGCGCCCCAGCGAAAAGATGCTCGACGCCAGCTTCCCCCTGGGCGACGACGAAGGCGTCACCATCACCTACGACCGCAACCAGGCGCTGTCGCGCGAAGACATGCAGTTCCTCACCTGGGAACACCCGATGGTGCAAGGCGGCATGGACCTGGTGCGCTCCGGCTCGATGGGCAACACCGCCGTCGCGTTGATAAAGAACAAGGCGCTAAAACCCGGCACCGTGTTGCTGGAGCTGCTGTATGTCAGCGAAGTGGTGGCCCCGCGTACTCTGCAACTGGGTCGCTACCTGCCGCCGGCCGCCCTGCGCTGCCTGCTGGATGCCAACGGCAACGACCTGGCCGGCAAGGTTTCTTTCGAGAAGCTCAATGACCAGCTGGAAAGCGTGCCGCGTGCCAGCGCCAACAAGTTTGTCCAGGCCCAGCGCGACAGCCTGAACACACAGATCAACTCGGCCGAGGGCAAGGTCAGCCCACGCCATGTTGAGCGTGTGGAAGAAGCCAAGCGTCGCCTGGCTGCCGATACCCAGGAAGAGCTGGCCCGTTTGAGCGCCTTGCAAAAGGTCAACCCGAACGTGCGCGACAGCGAGCTGCAAACCTTGCGTAGCCAGTGCGAGCAAGGGTTGGCGATGCTGGATAAGGCGGCGTTGCGCCTGGAGGCGATTCGGGTGCTGGTGGCCGGTTGATGCGCTTGGCTTGAAGGTCTGGATCCCCGCTTTCGCGGGGATGACGGAGCTGGTAGATAAAAACCTCCGTCATTCCCGCGCACGCGGGAATCCAGAATGCCCCGCCGAACGCGGTCGCAAAAACCCTACAACCCCATCTGCTTACTGATGATCTCGTTCATCACTTCCCGCGTCCCCCCGCCAATCGAAAGAATCCGATTGTCGCGGTACAGCCGCTCCACCAGGCTTTCGCGCATATAACCCATGCCGCCTGCCAGCTGCACCGCGTCGTAGACAATGCGGTCGGCAATATCCGTGGCAAAGTTCTTGGCCATGGAAATCTCCTTGATCACCGACTTGCCCGCCGCCATCTTCGCCGCCTGGCGATAGGTAAATTCGCGCGACACTTCCAACTGCGTGGCCATCTCTGCCAAGCGATGTTTAAGCACCTGAAACTTGCCGATGGGTTTACCAAAAGCCTCACGCTGCCGCGCCCAGCTTAGCGATTCTTCCAACGCCAGCTCGGCGGTCATATTGGCCATGATCGCCAGCGCCAGGCGCTCGGACTGGAAGTTGGCCATGATGCCGGCAAAGCCCATGTTCTCCACGCCAATCAGATTGCCCACCGGCACCTTGCAGTCATCGAAAAACAGCTCAGCGGTGTCCGAGGCCCACCATCCCATTTTTTTCAGCTGGCGGCCTACGGTAAAACCGGGGGTGCCCTTTTCGATCAACAGCAGGCTGACGCCGGCAAAACCATCGCCGCCGGTGCGCACCGCCACGGTGTAGTAATCGGCGCGCACGCCACTGGTGATAAAGGTTTTGCTGCCGGTGACGCGGTAGTAATCGCCATCGCGTACGGCACGGGTTTTCAGGCTGGCCACATCGGAGCCGCCGCTGGGCTCGGTAACCGCCAGGGCGCAGATCTTCTCGCCGCTCAGTACCTGCGGCACCACGCGGTCGCGCACCTCGGGCCGTGCCCATTTGAGAATCGGCGGTAGGCCGATATCCAGCGAACCCAACCCAGCCACCAGGCCGCCAGAGCCGCAGCGCATCAGCTCTTCACTGGCCGCCACCTTGGCAAACAGATCGCCTTCGTGGCTGCCACCGAACTGCTCCGGATAGCCGATACCCAGAATCCCGGCAGCGCCGGCCTTGCGGTACAGCTCCCGGGGAAAGCTCTCGGCCTCCTCCCAATCGGCGACATGGGGCAGGATTTCGCGCTCGACAAAACGGCGCACCGAATCGCGAACAAGCTGATGGGACTCGTCGAAGTATTCCTGAAAGGCAGACATGGCCGGCTCCTGCATAGGGTTGGCCGACCATACCGAGCGCTTGCTTGGTTTTCAACAAACTTTCGTTAAAAGCCACCCTCTCCCCTAGCCCCTCTCCCGCAAGCGGGAGAGGGGAATCTATTCGTGATCGGCTCCCTCTCCCGCTTGCGGGAGAGGGCTGGGGAGAGGGCAGCCGTTACCCGGCCTTAGAACTTCTGCTCAACCGTCGCCACCACAGTCCGCTCTTCGCCGTAGTAGCAGAAGTTGAGGTTGCCGCAGCTGGCGACGTATTTCTCGTCGGTGAGGTTATTGGCGTTCAGGCGCACCGAAGTGCCTTTGAGGCCGACCTGGCTGAGGTCGTAACTGACCGAGGCGTCGTACAGGGTGTAGGCCGGTACATGGTCGGTGTTCTCGGCATCGGCCCAGCTTTTGCCCACGTAGCGCACGCCCGCGCCGAGGCCCAGGCCGGCCAGGCCGCCGTCGTTAAAGCGGTAGTCGGCCCACAGGCTGGCCATATGCTTCGGGGTTTGCGACGGGGTATTGCCCTTAACGTCGGTGTCTACCGTGCCCACGCGGCTGAAGTAGCTCTTGGCATATTCCACCTTGGTGTAGGTGTAGCTGCCCAGCAGGCGCAGGCTGTCGGTGATATGCAGGCGGCCTTCCAGCTCGATGCCCTTGGATTCCACCTCGCCGGCATTGCGGTAGAAGTCTTCGTTGGCCAGCTTGGTGGCGACGTTCTCCTGGTTAATCTGGAACACCGACAGGGTGTACAGGTCATCGGTATCCACCGGCTGGTATTTGATCCCGGCTTCCCACTGTTTGCCCTCGGACGGTTCGATCAGGCTGCCCGCCGCATCGCTGTAGGTGGACGGGTTGAACGACTCGGAATAGCTGATATAGGGCGCAACGCCGTTATCGAACTGGTAGAGCACGCCGGCGCGGCCGGTGAGTTTGCTGTCGTTCAGCGAGTTCTCGGTGCCCGCCGGGCGATTGACCAGGCCGGTGGTGCCGCTGTACTCGTCAACGCGGTTTTCTTCCGACACTTCGAACCAGTCTTTGCGCAGCCCCAGCGAGACATTCCAATTGCCGACTTCGATCAGGTCCTGCACATAGGCGCCAGTCTGTTCCTTGCGGCGCAGGTAACTGACGAGGTCGTAGTTTGGATAGAAGGTGATGCTGTCGTTGCCGTATTGCGGGTTGAACGCATCGAGGGTGCTGGCCACGCCGCTCGGCCAGTCCACCACGTTTTTGATCCGCTGGTAGTCCACGCCGGCCACCACGGTGTGCTCGGCGGCGCCGGTGGCAAATTCGGCCTGGACCATATTGTCGATGATCCACGAATGCAGCTTTTCATCCGAGCCGGTGTAGTAGCGCGCCAGGTTGTTGCCGCTGGCGTAGCCGTAGGCATACACCTGCTTTTGCGACAGATCGGAGTCCAGGTAACGGAAGTTTTGCCGCACGCTCCAGGTGTCGTTGAAGCGGTGTTGCAGCTCGTAGCCGAACATCTGCTGGTCGCGGCTGGCGGTGTCATTGCCCGGCTCGCCTTCGAAGAACGAGGTGGAAATACGCTTGCCGTCGCGGGTATGCAAGGTGCCGGAAGCCGGCAAGCCGCCGTGGTAGCCGGCTTGCGGATCGCTTTGCAGGTAGGCGTAGAGGTTTAGCGAGGTGTCTTCGCTGAAATTCATCAGCAGGCTGGGCATCAGGGTGTAGCGGGTTTCTTCGGTGTAGTCGAACTGGGTGTCGGTGTCTTTGGCCAGGCCCACCAGGCGGTAGGCGATGTTGTCGTTCAAGGGCCCGGTAAAGTCGAAGCCCAGGCTCTTGTAGTCGTTGCTGCCGGCCGACAGCTGCACCGTATTGCTGGCCTCGAACTGCGGGCGCTTGGTGGTCAGGGCCACCAGGCCGCCAGGGTTGCTGCGGCCATAAAGCACCGAGGACGGGCCCTTGAGCACGTCGATACGTTCAACGAAATAGGGGTCGACCTGCAGGCTGCTGTAGGTGCCGGCGTCGCTCATCGACTTCAGGCCGTCGACAATGATGTTATCCACCGAGCCATCGTTAAAACCGCGCATGGCCACGTAGTCGTAACGGTGCGTGGCGCCGTAGGGGTTGGTCAGTACGCCCGGGGCGTAGCGGATGGCTTCGGAAACGGTTTGCGAACCCTGGTCATCCATTTGCTCGCGGGTCACCACCGACACCGATTGCGAGGTGGTCAGCAGCGCCTTGCTGGTCTTGGTGGCCACGCTGCTGTGGGTGGCGTTGTAGCCTTCCAGGCTGCCCAGGGCATTACCCAGGGCAAAGCCGCTGATCGACGCGGCGGGCAATTGCGCCGTGCCACTGCTGTCGCTGGCACTCAGGGTGTAGCCGCCCTGGCCATCACGGCCGGCGCTCAGGCCGCTGCCGGCCAGCAGTTGGGCAAAGCCCTCCTCCACGGTAAAGGCGCCCTGCAAGCCCTGGGTGGTCTTGCCCTCGGTCAGGCGGCCATCCACCGACAGCAAGATCCCCGCCTCGCCGGCAAAACGGCTAAGCGCCGACGACAGCGG
Source organism: Pseudomonas sp. (assembly GCA_039207785.1). Classification (GTDB taxonomy): domain Bacteria; phylum Pseudomonadota; class Gammaproteobacteria; order Pseudomonadales; family Pseudomonadaceae; genus Aquipseudomonas. The sequence goes on from JBCECW010000077.1 coordinate 6,648, forward strand.
CCCGGCGGGAATCTGGTAGCTGCGTACCGCCTGTTGTCCGGCAACCGCTTCGGCGGCCTGGGCCAGCAGCGGTTGCAAGGTAGCCAGCGGCAAGGCCAGCAGCGCCAGGCGCACGGCCGGACGCAGACGGCGGGCGGTGGTGGACAACATGAAGGTATTCAAAGCCATGGACGTTTCCGTTTGGTGGATGGCTGCACGCAGTGCGCATGCCCTATGCACCAGAGGCCAAGCGAGCGAAAAAAAAGGGAACCGCGGGACGAAAATATTTTTCCGCAGGGCGGCGACAGGGCGGAAAACGCTTGGTGCGCGGAGCACACCCTACGAAAGCAACGACGCTCCCGTAGGGTGCGCTCGGCGCACCATTACAACGGCTCCACCGTGATCCACCATGGCGTCAGGCGGCTCACGCGCACCGGCAAGCTGCTTTGCAGCGCGGCAAAAATCTTCTCGCGGTCGGCCAGGGGATAGGCGCCCACCAAACGCAAATCGGCGATGCGCGGATCGCAGCCAAGGTAGCCCGGCGTGTAGTCGGCCAGCTCGGCAATAAAATCGGCCAGGCGTGTGTTGTCGGCCAGCAACACGCCTTTGCTCCACGCCTGTCGGCCGGCCTCGGCGGCCTGCACCGGACCTATCGCCACAGCGCTATAACGCACTTGCTGACCCGCATTGATCACCTGCCGCGTGCTGCTTTGCGCCGGGCTGATTTCCACCGCGCCGTCGAACACGCTCAGCGTGGTAAATCCATCGCCCTGGCGCACGCTAAAGCGGGTGCCCAAGGCGCGCATACGCCCTTGCTGGCTATCGACCACCAATGGCCGCGCCGGCTGCAGCGTGTCGTGGGCGCTTTCGATCAGCACTTCGCCACGCCATAGCTGCACGCGGCGCAGCGTGGCGTTGTAGTCGATATCGGCGGCGCTATTGCTGTTAAGCCACAGCTGGGTGCCGTCGGCCAGGCGGGTTTCGCGTACTTCGCCGGTGGCAGTGCGCTGCGTGGCCACCCAGGCGTGCAGGGTGGAACGGCGCGCGCTGGCCAGGCTCAGCAGCCCGGCGCCGCAGAGCAGCGCAAGCATGCCGATGGCGCGGCGTCGGCTGCTGCCCGCCGCGCTTAGGGCCTGGCCGGCGGCGCGGCGGCGCTCACTGGGCAGGCGCTCGAACTGACCGCTGATGGCCTCCACCCGCTGCCACGCCGCCGCATGCTCGGGGCTGGCCGCCAGCCACAGGCGCCAGGCCTGGCGCTGGTGTTCACTGACGGCGCCGCCACTCAAGGTGGCAAACCATTCCGCAGCCTGCTGCAGCACCGCATAGTCCAATGCCTGCACTTTCATCAGGCTTGCTCCAGCAGCAGGCAATGCAACATCGCCTGGGCCATATACTTTTCCACCATGCGCTCGGACACCTGCAAACGCTGGGCAATCACGGCATAGGTCAGGCCATCGAGCTGCGACCACAGAAATGCCTGGCGCACCTTGGACGGCAAGCGCAGCAGCATGGCGTCGATGGCCAACAGGGTTTCCATGATCAGCTCGCGCTCTTCGGGTGAGGGCGCGTAGTGCTCGGGCTGCAACGCCAGGGCGTCGAGGTAGGCGCGCTCGATGGCCTGGCGGCGCCAGAAGTTGACCATCAGCGAATTGGCAATGGTGGACAGATAGGCGCGCGGTTCGCGAATGGCCGGCAGGTCGCTGTCTTTGGCCAGCACGCGCATAAAGGTGTCTTGCGCCAGGTCGGCGGCATTGTGGGCACAGCCCAGGCGCTTGCGCAGCCAGGCATTCAGCCAGCCGTGATGCTCGCTGTAGAGTTGCTGCAGGGATTGATCGGCCGCTGAAGAATGCACCTGGAACATCCATTGCCCACGAAAAGTGCGCAAATGGTAATTCCTCTCAAGTGCGAATTACTAGCTCCGGCTGCCGATTAGCCGGGAAAACTACAGATTGATCGGTCGCCGGCCATTCAGGGCATGGGCCAAGGTGCCACCGTCCACCAGCTCCAGCTCGCCACCCAGCGGCATGCCATGGGCGATACGCGAGGCGATCAAACCTTTATTGCTAAGCAACTGGGCGATGTAATGCGCCGTGGCTTCGCCTTCCACCGTGGGGTTGGTGGCCAGGATCACCTCGGTAAAACTGCCCGCCTCGATTCGCGCCAGCAGCTCCGGTACGCCAATCGCCTCCGGCCCCAGGCCATCGAGCGGCGACAGATGCCCCTTGAGCACAAAGTAGCGACCGCGAAAGCCGGTCTGTTCTACGGCATTTACATCCATCGGCCCTTCCACCACGCACAGCAGGCTGTCGTCGCGGCGCGGGTCCTGGCAGGTCTGGCACACCGCCTCTTCGCTAAGGGTGCGGCACTGCTGGCAGTGGCCCACGCCTTCCATCGCCTGGGTCAGCGCCTGCGCCAGGCGCAACGCGCCGCTGCGATCACGCTCGAGCATCTGCAACGCCATGCGCTGGGCGGTCTTCTGCCCTACCCCAGGCAAGATGCGCAGGGAGTCGATCAGTTGGCGGATTAGCGGGCTGAAGCTCATGGGTGGGAGAGTCCGGAAATAAAGGGCGAATGCTTGGAGATCGGTTGGTGCGCGGAGCACACCCTACGGGATCGCGTTGTAGGGTGTGTCGTGCTGGCCTGGGCGATTTTTAGAAAGGCATTTTGAAGCCGGGCGGGAGCTGCATTCCGGCGGTCATGCTGCCCATTTTTTCCTGGCTATTGGCTTCGATCTTGCGCACGGCGTCGTTAACGGCGGCGGCGATCAGGTCTTCCAGCACTTCCTTGTCTTCTTGCATCAGGCTGTCGTCCAGGGTGATGCGCTTGACGTCGTGACGCCCGGTCATCACCACGCTCACCAGGCCGGCGCCGGATTGGCCGGTCACTTCGGCGTTGGCCAGCTCTTCCTGCATCTTGGCCATTTTTTCCTGCATCTGCTGCGCCTGCTTCATCAGGCCGGCCATGCCACCTTTCATCATGTCGCTATCCTCGGTGATCGGGGGTTAACAAGTCGTTGCAACAACCTGCGTTGTCTGGCCGTCGTTGAAAACGGCCTGTCAGTTGGGGGAATCGATAGGTTCTACGCTGCCCTCGCGGACCTTGGCAGCGAACTGCTGGATCATCTGCTGCACCAGCGGATCATTGTCGATGGACGCCTCGGCACTGCGCTGACGATCGGCGCGGCGACGGGCGGCAGCCTGCGCCGGGGTTTCCTGCTCGGGCTTGCACAGCTCGATGCGCAGGCGAATGGTACGGCCCTGCTGCTGGTTCAGCGCATCGTTGAGACGGCGCTGCTGCGTCGGGTTGAACAGCGCGCTGTGCGCCGGGTCCAGGTGCAGCAGCCAGTCATCGCCATTGGCTTCGATCAGCGTGCAGTTGGCCGCGATGCTGC
>JBCECW010000077.1:10027-10353 GCA_039207785.1 Pseudomonas sp.
CGGTCATGCCACCCAGGCCAAGCTGCGGGAACAGCGACAGCCATTCGGCTGCCAGGCCGGTGGCCGGCTTCGCCGCAGGCATCGGCTGCGGCTCGGCTGCGGCGGCAGCGGTTTCGCTGGGCAAGTCGAAATCGTAGTCGAGGGCGCCATTGTCCACTTCGACGTAATCGTAGTCACCGAGCGGCGGCTCCTCGTCATCGCCAAGCGCCTCATCTTGCGGCGGAGCAACCGCCACAACGGCAGGGGCCTGCACCACCGGAGCGGGAGCCGGTTCGACGGCAGCAGGCGCTGTGACAACGGGCTCAGCAACCGGGGCTGGCTCCCAC
>JBCECW010000078.1:0-10352 GCA_039207785.1 Pseudomonas sp.
CAGCTTGGCCAGGTCGACCGCACTTTGCTCGGGGCTCTTGTGCTGCCAGTAGTAACGCAGGGCGTCGACGCCCACCACCGGGTAATTGCGCTTGGCCATTTCCTCGGCCACGTCGCGGTCCAGGTCGCGCCAGCCGCCGTCACCGGAGTAGAACAGGCTGACGGTATCGGAGGCTTTGTCGGGGTCGATGGCAGGCACTTCCACTACCGGCATGGCATCGCTTTCACCTTGCAGCAGGTTGCGCAGCTCTTTATCCAGCACCTGGGGCAGGGTGGTGTCGTAGTCGCTGATGCTGGTGACGCCGTTGCTTTGCTCGCGGGCAAAGGCGGCGCTGGGGTCGTCTGGGTTGTCGTTCCAGGCGGCTACCCAATGGCCATGGGGGGCCTTGGGCGGCTGCGGGCAGTCGGGTTTCTCGATGGAGAAGTCTACCGACAGGGCCTTGGCCTGGTCGTTGCTCTGGCCGGCCAGCCAGTTCCACGCCAGGGTCGCGCCCGGGCCGATACCCGCTACCAGAGTGGCCGGGCCGCTGAGCTGGGCCAGGCTGTCTTGCAGGCGTTTTTGCTGCACGGCGCAGTCGTTGCCTTGCAGGCTGAACTGCACCACCTGCGCCTGGCTGTCGCGGCTGATAGCCAGTAACTGGGCATCGGTAAGCAACATATCCGGCGGCACGCCAATGGCCACCTGGGCCTTGGCGGTGCTGCCGGGCAGTACGCGGGTAAGGGCGCTGCCATCGCTCAGTTGCAGATGCTCTACCGTGGGCAGGTGGCCGCCGCGTTTGTACAGCAATACGCCAGTCGCCACACCGGCTACTAGAAGTGCGACCAAGAGCGGTCGCCAGAAGCGTCGAATCATCAGCGTTTCACCAATCCGGTCAGGCCGCCGGCAATCAGGGCGGCAGTGTCGGCCAGGGCGACCAGGGGATCGAGCCCGGCGGGCACGGCCATATAGCGTGGCTCCCAGTCAGGCTGGAACTTGTCTTTGAAGCGGCGCAGGCCCTGGAAGTTGTACAGCTGTTCGCCACGGCGGAACACCATGGCGCCCAGGCGTTGGGTCAGTGGTGCGCCGCGTCGCGGTTGCAGGCCGGAGAGCGGCACCATGCCCAGGCTGAAGCGGCTGTAGCCAGCCTGTTTGTAATGCAGGATCAGGCCCAGCATCAGGAACTCCATGGTCAGCTTCGGCGCCTCGGGGTGGGCGCGCATCAGGTCGAGGCTGGCCAGCTCCGTGCTCTGGGTTTCCAGCAAGTTGGCAAACGCCACCGCGCGGCCCTCGAAACGAATCACCGCGATACGGAAGTGCTTGAGGTACTGCGGAGTGAAACGGCCCAGGGAGAAGCCTTTTTCCCGCACGTTCTTGCCTTCTACCCACGCGGCGGAGATGGCTTGCAGCTCTTCCATAGGGGCGGCGCCGGCTTCGTGGATTTCCAGGCTCAGGCCGTCGCGGCCACCACGGTTCCAGGTGTAGCGCAGGTCTTTCATTTCCTTGCCTTTGGCCTCCAGGTCGAAGGCGGGCAGGTCGACGCGGGCCTCTTCACCGAGCTTGAGGGCGGTCAGGCCGATATCCATATAGAACGGCAGGTTTTCCGCGCGCACCTGGTAGAACACCGGGCGAGCGTGGTGCAGGTCGCACAGGTCGCGGAATTGCCAGATCAGCTCGGCGCGTTGCTGGGCCGGGCCGATGGGGTCGTACAGGGCGATCATGCTGCGGCCACGGCGGGCGTACATCAGGAAGGCGTCGTCGCCTTTATGGAACAGCAGCGCCTTGTCGCCGGTCAGCGCCAGGCCGCCGTCAGGCTGGTCGGAGGCGCGCAGGATACGGGCGGCGGTGTCCAGTTCGCTGTCGTCAGGCAGGCGGATTTCCGGCGGCTCGGTGCGCAGCAGCCAGGTCAGCACCACAATCACCAGCAGCAGGGCGCTACCCAGCGCCGAGCGCAAGGCCCGCGGGGCGCCGGCATCCAGCGCGAACTGCCACCACAGCTGGTGCTCGTACGGCACGTCCTGGTAGGCGAAGAACATCAGCCATATCGAGGCGCCGAGCACGCACAGCGCGGCCACCAGGTAGACCGAGGAAAACGGCAGCTCCAGCAGGCGGCTGGGGCGGTAGAACGAGCGGCGGAACACGGCGAGCATGCTGGCGGTAAGGGTCAGCAGGCTGGCTTCTTCCCAGTCAAAACCCTTCATCAGCGACAGCAGGGCGCCCACCAGCAGCAACACCATGGTCAGCACCCAGGCCGCCGACAGGCGCCGGCGCAGCCCTTGTGCCAGCAGCAGGCAGAGCACGCCGATCAGGCTGGCGCCCAGGTGCGAGGCGTCGATCAGGCGGTGAGGGATCAGAAAACCGAGGTCTTCGATGCGTGAGTCAATCGCCGGGGTGGCGCCGGAAAACAGCAGCACCATGCCGGAAATAAACACCAGCAATGCCAGCACTGGCGCAGCCAGGCCGGAGGCCACGCGCACGGCCTGGTGCTTGACGATCAGGCGATAGGCTTCGTTGCACAGTAACAGCAGGCAGGCCACCAGCAGCGGCAGCACCACGTAGATCAGGCGATACAGCAGCAAGGCTGCGGCCAGCGGGGCGCTGCCCAGTTGGTCGGCAAAGGCGGCCAGCAACACCGCTTCGAATACACCCACGCCGCCGGGCACATGGCTTAGCACCCCGGCGGCCAGGGCCAGCAGGTAAATCAGCAGGAAGGCGCCGAAGGGCGGCGCTTCGGGCAGCAGCAGGTAGAGCACGGTGGCGGCGGCGGCCACGTCGAGGGCGGTGATCAGCAACTGCAGCGCTGCCAGGCGCAGGCCCGGTACGCGCAAGGTGCGCCGGCCCAACTGGATCAGCAGGTTATGGGCAAAGGGTTGTTCTTCGGCTGGCAAGCGGCGGCGGCTGATGGCGATCAACAGCGCGCCGCAACCGAGCAGGATGGCCACGGCCAGTGCGGCCAGCACCGTGGCCGGCAAGCGCAGGGCGGTGGCGGCGGCGGGCAGGTCACTGAGGGTGGCCAGCGCGGCCAGGATCGGCAATGCACAGCCCAGCGACAGGCTGGCAAACAGCGTCATGCGTGCCACTTCGCCTGGGCCCAGGCCATGGCGTGCATACAGGCGATAACGCACCGAGCCGCCAGACAGCATCGACAGCCCAACCGCATTACCGATGGCAAAGGCGTTAAAGCCGCCAAAGGCCAGGGTAGGCAGCGGCAGCTTGACGTCGGCAAAACGGCTGGCCGACCACTCGTAGCCGAGCAAAATGATAAAGCCCACCACGGTGGCGCCCAGGGCGCCGAGCAGGGCGCTGAGCGGTACGCTGAGCACTGACTCGCGCAGGGAGTCGGGGTCCAGGTCGTTGACCAGATGCCGACAGGCGATCAGGGCGATGGTAAACAGCAGCAAGGTTACGGCCAGGCCAATGGGCTGGCGGTAGGTGCTCAGGCGTTCCATCCACTGCAGGCGCGACGGATGTACGTCGGAGGCCGGTGGGTGCTGGGCGTCTGGAGGGTTAGCGCGCATGGAAAACCTCGCAAGCAATCTGGAATGCCGCAAGGCGAACGAGAGCAGGTGGGGCAGCGAAGAGAGGTCGCGAAGCGTACAGCGGTCCTGGGTAAAGCATGCATGACTCCCTATGGCGAACGAGCCCGGCAATGATCAGCTGCGTTGCTGCGCGGAGCAACTGGTTTGCATGGCCAGGAGGTGCTTCATTAGTAGTGGTTCATGGCGGGCGAGCGGTCAAGCCGGAAGGCGGCTGCTCTTATATATAGAAGAGAGGGCGTAGGAGGTTTCCAAACGCCAGAAACACAAAAGGCCACTTGTTTCCAAGTGGCCTTTAAATGTTTGGTTGCGGGAGCCGGATTTGAACCGACGACCTTCGGGTTATGAGCCCGACGAGCTACCAGGCTGCTCCATCCCGCGCCGGCAATTCTACAGTTTGACGCCTTTGTGTCAACCACTAATTTCTTTTTTATCAAAGAGTTATGCGTGAGCAAAAAGCGTAGGCAACAAAAAAGGGCCACTTACTGAGTAAGTGGCCCTTTATATGTTTGGTTGCGGGAGCCGGATTTGAACCGACGACCTTCGGGTTATGAGCCCGACGAGCTACCAGGCTGCTCCATCCCGCGCCGCACATTCTACAGTCGAACTTTACGCTGTCAACCTTTAATCCTGAAAAACTGTTGTTTGTTCAGATGCTTAGCGCAGGCGTGATGGTACACTTTGGCCCTTGAGGCCATGCCGGACGGGGCTTACCGGACTTTTCGTGCGCAAGATTATCCATGTGGATTGTGACTGTTTTTACGCAGCCATCGAGATGCGCGACGACCCGAGCCTGGCAAACAGACCGATTGCCGTGGGCGGCTCGGCGGATCGCCGCGGGGTGATCGCCACCTGCAACTACGAAGCGCGGGCCTATGGCGTGCGCTCGGCAATGTCTTCGCGGCATGCCCTGAAGTTATGCCCCGACTTGCTGATCCTGCGTCCGCGCATGGATGTCTATAAAGAAGCGTCCCGCGAGATCCAGGGCATTTTTCGCGAATACACCGAGATCATTGAGCCGCTGTCGTTGGACGAGGCTTACCTGGACGTTTCCAACTGCACGCATTTTTCCGGCAGCGCCACGCGCATCGCTCAGGATATTCGCCGGCGTGTTTCCAGCCAGGTGCATATCACCGTGTCGGCCGGCGTTGCGCCCAACAAGTTCCTGGCCAAGATCGCCAGCGACTGGCGTAAACCCAATGGCCTGTTTGTGATTACCCCGGACGAGGTGGATGGCTTTGTTTCGGTACTGCCGGTAAGCAAGCTGCACGGCGTGGGCAAGGTCACGGCCGACAAGCTGCGCCGCCTGGGCATTGAAACCTGCGCGCAGCTGCGGGAGTGGAGCAAGGTGCAGCTGGCTCGCGAGTTCGGCAGTTTTGGTGAGCGGTTATGGGGGCTGGCACGGGGGATTGATGAGCGCGCGGTGCAGACTGACCACCGGCGCCAGACCATCAGTGTCGAAACCACCTACGACAAAGACCTGCCCGACCTCGATGCGTGTCTGGAGCGCTTGCCCGGTCTGTTGGAAGAACTGGAGCGGCGCATGCAGCGGCTGGACGCCAGCTATCGGCCGGACAAGCCGCTGGTAAAGCTGAAGTTCCACGACTTTACCCAAACCACCCTGGAGCAGGCCGGCGCCGGGCGGGATCTGGACAGCTATCGCAAGTTGCTCAGCAGCGCCTTCGAACGCGGCGGCAAGCCGGTGCGCTTGATTGGCGTGGGGGTGCGGTTGATTGATTTGCGCCGGGTGCGGGAACAGCTGGAGCTTTTTGCGCGTTAAATCCGTTTGCGCACATGCCCGTAGGATGGGTAGAGGCCTTCAGGCCGAAACCGATCGTTTCGCGTAACGATGGGTTTCGGCTGAGCCTCTACCCATCCTACGGTCGGAGCGTGTTTTTACTTATATTCCGCTGGCCACAGGCGCATCGGTTTGCCCTCTGAGGGCCATAGCTGCAACTGATCAATCGCGGAGATATCCCAACGTTCCACCTTGCTTAGCGCATCGAGGAAGCGTTGTTCCTGCTCCATCAATGCCGGCGGGCACATCTTGCGGGTGCTGCCGGCCTGGCTAAAGCTGATCTGCTGGCCCTTGAGGCTGTAGCTGGCAAACCAGTGGTTGCAGCCGGCGCTGCCAAAGGCGCGGCCATCGGCGCCCAGGGTGATGGTCAGGTGGCTGTTGTCGATCAGCGGCTGTTCGCCGATCCACTCCACCTGGTAGGCGCTGTCCTGTTCCAGTTGTGGTGCAGTGCTCGCGCAACCTGCCAGGCTGGCAACCAGCAACACGCCGAGGGCGAGGGGTGCTTTCATCAGAGGTCCTTGGTTTGGCATGCCGGGCAGAGGTGATGACCGTTGCGGTTCTGCCAGTGCAGCTCACTGATACGGGCTTCGGCAGCCGGGGCATGGGCTTTTTTGCCCAGGGCGGCGTCCACCGCAAACTCAAAGTCCAGCTGCTTGTCGCAGCCGTCGCATTTGACTTGCCAGTTGAGGATAGACAACTCGATAAACACCGGCCCCTGTGCTACGGCCACCCACTGGCCGGCGGGGTTGATCAGGTGGCGAACCTTGTCGACGTTCAGGCGCATGCTGAGGTCGCGGCTGCCTTTGAGGGTCACCAGCAGCACGTCGCCGCTTTTTACCGAACCGCCATTGCCAGTGACCTGATAACGGCCCGGCACCAGGGCGCGGCATTCGATCAGGGTGTGTTCGGGGTTCAGCAGGTTGTAGCGAAAGTCGTGTTCGGCCATGGCGCAGATTCAGTTCGGTAGAAAAAACGAGGCCGGCATCTTAGCACGGGCCTAGACCGTGACCTTGGCGCAGTCCGCCAAACGCAGCATGGCCGCATCCAGTTCATCCAGCGCCGCGTGGTAGGTCGGATCATCCTGTTTCAGCAAGGTTTCGCTGCGCTGGCAGATGGCGCGCAATTGCGGCACGCCGCAATAACGGGTGGCGCCGTGCAGTCGGTGCACGCGCTCGATCAAGGCGGCGCGGTCGTTGGCGTCGCGCGCCTGGCGGATGATCTCGCGGTCGCCGTCCAGCGAGGCCAGCAGCATATTCAGCATATCGGCGGCCAGGTCGGCCTTGCCGGCGGCCAGGCGCAAGCCTTCCTCTTCATCCAGCACCTTATAGCTGGGCTGCTGCGGCTGTGCTTGGGGTGCTGGCGCTTCCGCCGGGCGCTCGGTGCTCTGGTTGCGCATACCCAGGCCGGTCCATTTCAGTACCACCTGGGCCAGTTGCCGCTCGCTGATGGGTTTGGTCAGGTAGTCGTCCATGCCGCCTTGCAGCAGGGCGCGTTTTTCGTTGGCCAGGGCGTGGGCCGTCAGGGCAATGATTGGCGTCGGCACGGCTTCCTGCTCGGCTTCCCAGTGGCGGATTTCTTCGGTGGCCTGGCGCCCGTCCATGCCGGGCATCTGCACGTCCATAAAGATCAGGTCGAAGGTCTTGTGCTTGACCAGGTCCACCGCCGCAAAGCCGCTGTCCACCGCCGTGACCTCGGCGCCCATATCGGTCAGCAGGGTATGCACCAGCTTGAGGTTGGCCGGGTTGTCGTCGACACACAGCAGGCGCGGTGGCCGGCTGATGGGGGCTGGCGGCGTCGGCTCGCTGGCCTGGTGACGCGGGCCGAGCAGTTCGATCAGCGCGCGCTGCACTTTGCGCGTACAGGCCGGTTTGGCCTGTAGCTGGCTGTGGGCGTCGGGCAGCGACTCGTGGTACAGCGCCTGTTCTGTGGTCGGGCAGAGCACCAGGCTTTTGCAGCCGATACGCTCCAGGTCCCATACCCGCTGGCTCAACTGCTCTGGCGGCAGGTCCTGGGTGGTCACGCCCAGCACCGCCAGGCTGATGGGGTTGTCGGTGTATTGCTGGGCGCTGACGGCATTGAGCAAACCGTCCAGGTGCTGGTGATGCACCACCAGCAAGCCGCAGTCTTCCAGTTGGTGTTGCAGGGCCTGGCGTGCCAGTTCGTGTTGCTCGATAACGGCCACGGTGCGCCCCAATAGCGGCGCCTGGGGCAGGTCTTCGGCATCTTCGCGGGCTTTGGGCAGGCTCAGGCTGATCCAGAATTCCGAGCCTTCGCCGGGCGTGCTGGCCACGCCGATTTCGCCGCCCATCTGTTCGATCAGACGTTTGGAAATCACCAGGCCCAGGCCAGTGCCGCCAGCCTGCCGGGACAGCGAGTTATCGGCCTGGCTAAAGGCCTGGAACAGCGCCCGCAGGTCTTCATCGGACAGGCCGATGCCGGTGTCCTGCACGCTGATGCGCAGTTGCGCGCGCTCGCCGTTGTCTTCCTCGACCATGGCGCGAATGGCGATGGTGCCTTCGCGGGTGAACTTGATTGCATTGCTGACCAGGTTGGTCAGCACCTGCTTGAGGCGCTGCGGGTCGCCGATCAGGGAAATCGGCGTATCGCGGTACACCAGGCTGACCAGCTCCAGCTGCTTGGCATGGGCGGTGGGGGCGAGGATGGTCAGGGCGTCTTGCAGCACATCGCGCAGGTTGAAGGGGATATTTTCCAGCACCAGCTTGCCGGCCTCGATCTTCGAGAAGTCGAGGATCTCGTTGATGATGCCCAGCAGGCTGTCGGCGGACTTTTCGATGGTGCCCAGGTAGTCCTGCTGGCGCGGGGTCAGCTCGCTTTTTTGCAGCAGGTTGGTAAAGCCGAGGATGCCGTTCATGGGCGTGCGGATTTCATGGCTCATATTGGCCAGGAATTCCGACTTGATACGGCTGGCTTCCAGGGCTTCCTTGCGGGCGAAGTCCAGCTCGATATTCTGGATTTCGATGGTTTCCAGGTTCTGCCGCACGTCTTCGGTGGCCTGGTCGATGCTGTGTTGCAGTTCTTCCTGGGCGTTTTGCAGGGTTTCGGCCATGCGGTTGATGCCCGAGGCCAGCTCGTCCATTTCATGGCTGCCCAGTGGCGGCAGGCGGGTTTCCAGGCGTCCGTCCTTTAATAGCGCCACGCCTTGTTTGATGCGGCGCAGCGGGTCGTTGATCGAACGGCTCATCTGCACGGCCAACAGGGCGGTGACGCCCAGGCCGGTGATAATCAGCAGCAGGCTGGCAAACAGGCTGCGGTAGCCGCGCAGCAAGGTGCCATGGTGGGACATTTCCAGTTCGACCCAGCCGAGCAGGCGGTCGGGGTCATCGGCAACCGGGTCGCCGGACAGGCTGCGGTGGCGGCCGTACACCGGCAATAAAAAGCGCGTGGCGTCGTTGCCGCTGCGCAGCAGCAACACGCGGTTATCGCCGTCGGGCAACGGGTTGAGCATGCTCGGGCCGGCATTGGCCAGGCGCGAATGGTCGTTGGCAAGAAAGTGCACGGCGCGCACATCGGGCTGCTCCAGCGCCTCATTGGCGATGCGCTCCAGCAGCGCGGCATCGCTGCGGGCCAGGGCCGGGGCGGCGATCGGCGCCAGTTGCTCGATGGTCATTTGCCCGCGCTGCAACAGCTGCGCCTGCAGGTCCGAGAGCTGCATCCAGGTGAAATAGCCGCCAAGCACCAAGGCCAGCAAACTGGTGGGCAACAGAGTGAGCAGCAGCACGCGGCCCTTGATGCTGAGATCCTTGAACACATCACCCTCGCTAGAAATTAGGCTCCAAGCCCGTTCGGCAGTGTAGCGTCTGGCTAACAGCGAACAAACCTCCATGCATGAACGCGCCCTACGGGGCCGAAGTTCGGGAGGTGATGTCAGCGTTTTCTCGTTATCATGTCGCCCCGCTTGATCGGATCGGACCGTTTTCATGACCACACCTATTACCTACCCAACCATTGCCGACACCGTTGGCAACACCCCCCTGGTGCGCTTGCAGCGCCTGCCGGGCAACACCAGCAATACGCTGCTGGTGAAGTTGGAAGGCAATAACCCGGCCGGCTCGGTAAAAGACCGCCCGGCGCTGTCGATGATTACCCGCGCTGAACTCAGCGGCGCGGTAAAGCCTGGCGATACCCTGATCGAGGCCACCTCCGGCAATACCGGGATCGCCCTGGCGATGGTCGCGGCCATCAAGGGCTACCGCATGATCCTGATCATGCCCGACAACATGAGTGCCGAACGTAAGGCCGCCATGACTGCCTATGGCGCCGAGCTGATCATCGTCAGCAAGGAAGAGGGCATGGAAGGCGCGCGCGACCTGGCCGAGCGCATGCAGGCCGAAGGCAAGGGCATCGTCCTCGACCAGTTCGCCAACGGCGACAACCCTATCGCCCACTATCACGGTACCGGCCCGGAAATCTGGCGCCAGACCGGGGGCACCATTACCCATTTCGTCAGCTCCATGGGCACCACCGGTACCATCATGGGCACCTCGCGCTACCTCAAGGAACAGAACCCGGCTATCGAGATCATCGGTCTGCAACCGATGGAAGGCTCGGCCATTCCGGGTATCCGCCGCTGGCCGGAGGAATACCTGCCGAAGATTTACCAGGCCGAACGCGTAGACCGCATCGTCGACATGCTGCAACGCGAGGCCGAAGACACCACCCGGGCGCTGGCCCGCGAAGAAGGCATCTTCTGCGGTGTGTCCTCGGGCGGTGCGGTGGCGGCAGCCTTGCGTCTGTCTCGTGAAGTGGAAAACGCCACCATCGTGGCGATCATCTGCGACCGTGGCGACCGCTACCTGTCCACCGGGATCTACGATGAACCGTTGTAACCACGGCCGGGTTTGACCATGGCAAAGAAACCCGCTGGCCTGCGCTTTCAACCCAGTGGCGGCACGCGTGCAGTACAGATTCCGGTTGGCAAGAAGCAGCGCCTGAATATCGAGCGCCTGGCCAACGATGGCCGTGGTAGCAGCTTTTTCGAAATCCGTACCTGGTTTGTCGCCGGCGCCTTGCCGGGCGCGAAG
>JBCECW010000079.1:0-664 GCA_039207785.1 Pseudomonas sp.
CCAGCGGCTGGTCGACTTCCAGCAGGTAGTGTTCGTCCTTGGGCGCCTTGTTGTGAATCTGCTCGGTCGGGGTGGCCAGGTTGCTGAAGAACTCCACCTCCTGGCCCAGGTACTTGTAGTTCCACTTCCACTGGTACCCGGTGATCTGGATATCCAGTTCCGACTCGCTGCTGTCGTAGATATTGATCAGCGTCTTGGTCGCCGGAATGGCCATCGCCACCAGGATCACGAAGGGCACGACGGTCCAGAGAATCTCCACCGTGGTGCTTTCATGAAAGTGCGAGGCGACCTGGCCGGTGGAACGGCGATGCACCAGCATCGACCAGAACATCGCGCCAAACACCACGATGCCGATGACGGCGCAGATCAGGAAGATAGTCATGTGCAGATCAAACACGGCGTTACTGACTGCCGTTGCACCCTGCGTCATATTCACGGTCCAGGCAGCGTGTGCCTGGCTGAATACCGACCACAGCAGGAGGCCCATCAAGACAAACATCGGGATGACCGTGAGCGACCAGTTGGCGGTCGACGCGAACGGCACCGTGCTCGCGGCGTTCGAGAGCGCCGCGAAGCCGTTCAGCGAGTAGAGACCCAGCCCCGCCGGGACGAGAAGAGCGAAGGCGACGGGGAACTTCATGAACATCATCACGAGCATCAGAGC
>JBCECW010000079.1:674-10315 GCA_039207785.1 Pseudomonas sp.
CGTGTGCCTGGCTGAATACCGACCACAGCAGGAGGCCCATCCAAACTCGTGGATGTCGCATCATTGCGGGTTCCCCTTATCGTTCTTGTTATCCCGCCGGCTATGCCTGCGGCCAAGGGAGCGTCGAGCTAGAAAACTGACTTAGCTGTCGCACCCTTTCCTTGCCGTGGCGCAGTCCGGGTTCATCAGGTCATGTCTTTCGAATCGGAGTATAGACAGCGAGTTGCACCTCGCAACGTCGAAGCAAAAATCGCCGCAAGCGGCCAAGCCTTGTGCTAAAGCCCCCGGTTCCTGTGGGCCGGAGCAAGGTGTAACGCCAGCGTTATAACGACACTGGCGCGAAAGTTTAGTATTTATGACAATCGCGTCTGAGCAGTGGCTCAGTGCCAGCTAAGGTGTTCCTCTTCGCACCTGTTTCATTGTTGAGGCAGGTCACGCCTATTAGCCATGTCCTTTGTCCTGGAGCAGTCATGAATACCGCCGCACTGCGCGAGTTGATTCAGCGCGCACACCAACACGAAGCCAACAGCGCCAATTTGGCCAAACAGCTCGAAGGAAAAATCGCTGACCTACACCGCTCCATTCGCCTGCCGGCTACTGACGGCAAGGGTGCGCTGGTGCGATTTGTCGCCGCCTATATCGACCAGGTGCCCGATATCCTCGACGCCGCCAACCAGGTGGCGCGCGATGCCGGTATCGAGGCGCAGATCAAACCGGTGCTCAAGGTGGCCGAAGAGTTCTTTCTCCACCCGCCGGCACTGATGGCCGGCCATGAAGGCCTGGACGGCATGCTGGATGAAGCCTACCTGGCCCATCGCCTGGTGGAAGAGGTGAACGACCGCTATATCACCCACCTGGGCCAGCCGCTGATTCCGCTGGACACCACGGTGGCCAACCTGATCGCCCACCAGCTGATTGGCGAGCCCTTCGCCAACGAACTGGACGAAGCGGTGCATCACGCCGTGGATGGAATGCTGGACGAGGCGATCTTTGCCCAGGAGTCGGTGCAGGCCTACCGCGGCCGACTGAGCAGCCCCAATACCCATGCCGCGTGGCAGCAATGGCCGTGTTTGTCGCGGCAATTAGGCGTTGAACTGCAACTACAAGAGGCCGGCTAAACGCTCTGGCGTAGGTTGGGCTTCGCTATCGCTCAGCCCAACCTACGAGGGGTGACGTCATTGCGGCGAATACCGCGCCCGCGGCGTAGCCACCGGAATCGGCCCACTACCATCGAGCGGCAAAAACTCTGCCCGTTCGGCGTCATAGGCGCGGATTTCGCTGGTATCGATGCTGTACACCCAGCCATGAATAAACAACTGCCCGCTGGCCATGCGCGAGGCCACCGACGGGTGGGTGCGCAAATGCTGGAGCTGCGCCACCACGTTTTCTTCGGTGAGCACGCCGAGGGTTTCGTGTTCGCTGCCGCAATTGCAGTTGTCGGCCACCATGGTCTTGGCCACTTCGGCGTGGCGTAGCCAGGCTTTTACCGTGGGCATCTTTTCCAGGGTGTCGGGGTTCATCACTGCGCGCATGGCGCCGCAATCGGAATGGCCGCAAACGATGATGTGGTGTACGCCCAGGGCCAGTACCGCGTATTCGATGGCGGTGGAAACGCCGCCGTTCATCTGCCCGTAGGGTGGCACCACGTTGCCGACGTTACGGGTCACGAACAGATCGCCTGGCGAGCTTTGCGTGATCAGTTCCGGAACGATGCGCGAGTCGGCGCAGGTGATAAACATCGCCCGTGGCCGTTGGGCGGTGGCGAGCTTCTGGAAGAACTCCTCCTGCTCGGGAAACACCTCGGTGCGAAAACGCTTGAAGCCCGCCACGATCTGCTGCAACGCCTCATCGGCGCCTTCGCTTTGGGTTGGATCGAGACGGTCGATATTCTGTTGGTCGCGCGTATTCATAGAGAGCTCCTGGGGCAGAGACGGTCTTTGCAAGACGATAGGCCGGTATTGTTCCAGCTTCGGGCTCATACGGCCACTTGGGATCGCTTGGTGCGCGGAGCGCACCCTACGGGCTCGGTGTAAACGAGGCGATTACATTCGACGCGGTCTCGTAGGGTGCGCTCCGCGCACCGAGGCACCCTAGGAAACCACCACCTCATGCTGACGCGGCAAATCCGGCCCGGTGCGCGAGCAGGTGATGGCCGCCGCTGCCACGGCATAGCTGAGCAAACTGTCGAGCTGCTCGCGGCTCAAGCGGGCGATGCCTTCGGGGCTGTCCAGTTCGGCGCGGGTCAGCCAGGCCAGCAGGGCCGCCTGGAAGGTGTCGCCGGCGCCTACGGTGTCGCGCACCTGCACCTGGCGCGAGGGCACCGACACTTCGCCATGCTGGCGGCTGAACGCCGTCGCCCCCTGCGCCCCGCGCGTCATCACCACCAACTGACAACGTCCACCCAACCAGCGCTCGATAATTTGTTCCGGTGCAGTATCGGGGTAGAGCAGCTGCAGGTCTTCATCGCTGACCTTGATCAGGTCGGCCAGCTGCGCCAGCTCTTCCACACGAGAGCGCCAGAGGTCGGCGTCCGGCTGCGGGTTAAGACGCACATTGGGGTCGAGGCTGATCAACCGCTTGCCGCTTTCGCGGCGTACCAGCTCCAGCAGGGTGTCACCAATCGGCTGCACCACCAGCGAGAACGACCCCACATGCAGCCCGCGCACATCGCTGCCCAGCAGCGGCAGGTGCTCGCTGCCCAGGGCGCGGTCGGCGCAGCCTTCGCCGCGGAAGGAGTAGTGCGGGTGGCCGTTGGCGTCGAGGGCGACCATAGCCATGGTGGTGGGCGCCTCGCTGCTGATCAGAAAGTCGCTGCGCACGCCTTCTTCTTCCAGCACCCGGCGCAAGCGGGCGCCGAGAAAATCGGTGGATAAGCCGCCAAATAGCCCGGCCTCTACGCCCAGCCGGCGCAGGCCGACCGCCACGTTAAACGGCGAGCCACCGGCTACGGCTTTGTAGTCCAGCTCGCTGCTGCGCGCGCCAGCAGCGCCGGTAAAAAAATCGAATAACGCTTCGCCGCACACCAGGTACATGGCAACTCCTGAACGAATAAAAAGTAGGGATAGCTTATTGCAGCTGCATCACCTGTTGGCGGTAACGCTGATACACCGACTCATAGGTGGCACTGGCGCACAGGTCGGGGGTGGTGATGGTGCGCAGGTCCAGGCTGACGCAGCGTTGGCAGAGGTTTGCCAGGCTGTCTTCTCCCGCACTCCAAGCAGCCTGAATCGCCGCCCCCAGCGCCGCCGCTTCGGTGTGCTGCGGGCAAACCAACGGGGTGGCCATGATATCGGCGACTATCTGCCGCCACACCGAGCTTTTCGCCGCGCCGCCAATCAGGCGGATTTGCCGGCTTTCGATACCACTGGCGCGCAACAGGTCCAGCCCATAACGCAGGCCAAAACACACGCCCTCCAGCACCGCACGGCAGAGGTTGGCACGTGACAGGTTGTCGGTGGTCAGGCCAAACAGGCTGGCGCTGGCACTGGGCAGCGCCGGCACCCGTTCACCATTGAGAAACGGCAGCATCAGCACGCCCTCGGCGCCAATCGGGGCCTGGCTGACCAAGGTGCCAAAGCTGGCCAGGTCCAGCTCCAGCAGGTGCTGGATAGCACCGGTGGCGTTGGTCAGGTTCATGGTGCAGATCAGCGGCAGCCAGCCGCCGGACGAGGAACAAAAGGTGGCGACGGATGCATGGGGGCTGACCTGCGCTCGCTCGGCAAATGCATACAGGGTGCCGGACGTACCCAGGCTCATGGTGATGGCGCCGGGGCTGATATTGCCGGTGCCAATGGCGCCCATCATATTGTCGCCGCCGCCACTGGCCACCCGCGCCGCCGGGTTCAGGCCCAGGCGCCGCGCCACTTCGGGCAGCAGGCTGCCGACGTTTTGGTCGGCTTCAAGCAAGGTAGGCAAGGCATCGTTAAGGCGCCCGCTAGGGTCGATATGGCGCAGCAACTCGTGGTCCCAGTCGCGGCGGCGCACATCGAAGTAACCGGTGCCGGAGGCGTCGCCGTATTCGCTGCAATAGCGCCCGGTCAGCCAGAAATTCAAGTAGTCATGGGGCAGCAGGATATGGGCGATGCGCCGGTACACGTCGGGGTGCTGCTCCTTGGTCCACAGCAGCTTCGACACCGTATAGCCCGGCGCAATGGCCACGCCCAGGCGTTCGAGCGAGCCTTGCTCGCCGCCCAGATAGTCGAGCAGGCGAGCGTTCTCGGCGGCCGACTCGGTGTCGCACCAGAGCTTGGCCGGGCGCAATACCTGGCCCTCGGCGTCGAGCAGCACCAGGCCGTGTTGCTGCCCGGAGACGCCGATACCGGCGATGGCCTCACCGCTGACGCCAGCCTCAACCAGCGCCTTGCGGGTTGCCAGCTCGAGGGCATTGATCCAGTCCGCCGGCTGTTGCTCGCGGTGGCCATTGGGCCCGCTGATCAGCCGGTGCGGCGCGCCACCGGCGCCCAGTACTTCACCGCTGCTGGCATCGAGCACCAGCACTTTGGTGCCCTGGGTGCCGCAGTCAATACCGAGATAAAGGGCCATGGCTTAGCGCTGCTGTTGCAGCGGATCGCGGCGCGGGCCGTCGAGCAGCGCCTGCAAGGTGCCGGTCACGCCCAGGGTGCGCAGGTTGCCGAGCTGGCGCTCAAACGCCGCGACAAAGGCCTGCGAGGCGGGAATCGCCGGGCCAAATACCAGGTCGGCGCCCAATAGCCGTGCGCTCAGGTTGGCCTTGTCGGCCACCAGCGCCTGCGCCCACTCGGCACGCGGGTCGGGAATGCGGTAGGTCGTACCTTGTTCATCCACGCCTTCCAGGTAGAGCGCCCAGGCCGCGACGACCAGGGCGGCGCGATCCAGTTCGGCGCCGTCGGCGATCAGACGGTTGATGGTCGGCACAATAAATTTGGGGAATTTGGAACTGCCATCGGAGCACACACGCTCCAGCTGGTCGGCAATGGCCTGGTTGGAAAAACGCTCGATCAGGGTGTCCTTGTAATCGGTGAGGTCGATGCCGGGGACAGGGGCCAGTTGCGGGGTCACGTCCAGGTCCATGAAGCGCCGGATATAGCGGCGAAACAGCTCGTCGTTCAGGGTTTCGTGAACGAAGCGGTAGCCCTTGAGAAACCCCAGGTAGGTCAGGGCCAGGTGGCTGCCATTGAGCAGCTTGATCTTCATCTCTTCGTAGGGCGACACATCGTCGGTGAACTGCACGCCCACCGTTTCCCAGGCCGGGCGGCCGTTGACGAATTTGTCTTCCAGCACCCACTGCAGAAAGGGTTCGCAGACCACTGGCCAGGCATCGTCGATCCCGTGCTCGCGGGCCAGCTGCTGGCGGTGGGCGGCGCTGGTCATCGGCGTAATGCGATCGACCATGGCATTGGGAAAACTGACGTTGTCCTCGATCCACAGCGCCAGTTCCAGATCGGCCAGACGCGCATAGCTCAGCAGCGCCTTGCGGGTCACGGCGCCGTTATGCGGCAGGTTATCGCAGGACATCAGGGTAAAGGCCGGCGTGCCGGCAGCACGGCGTTTGGCCAGGGCGGCGCAGAGAAAGCCGAAGACCGTGGTGGGGGCCTGCGGGTTGGCCAGGTCGTGCTGGATGGCGGGCAGCTCGGCGAGGAATTCGCCGCTGGCATCGTCGATGCAGTAGCCGCCCTCGGTAATGGTCAGCGAAACGATACGAATGGCTGGCTCGGCCAGCTTGTCGATCAGCGCCTGGGCCGAGTCTTCGGCCAGCAGCATGGCGCCGATAACGCCCACCACCCGTACTTCCAGGTCTGGCGTATCACCCAGTTCCACCTGGGTATAGAGGTAATCCTGGCTGGCCAGGGCATCGCGCATGGCGCGGTCTTCGCTGCGCAGGCCAACGCCGCAGATGCCCCACTCAAGGTCCTGGCCCTGGTTCTGCAAAGCCTCGGTGTAGATGGCCTGGTGGGCGCGGTGAAAGCCGCCGACGCCGATATGAGCAATGCCTTGCTGGCGCGTGGTGAGGTCATAGTTGGGCAGGGCGATGGAGGGCACCAGGCGGGGCAGGTTGGAACGGCTGAGTTTCATAAAAAGTCCTTACGCCGCCTGCTCGGCAGCGCTGCGTTTATCAATGGCAACGCCGGTGGCATCGAAGAGGTGGCAGTGGGCAGTGTCAAAGGCCAGCTCCAGCGTTTGCCCATAGGCCGGGGCGAAGTCGCCGCGTACGCGGATAGTCAGTTGTTCGCCGGAGGCCGTACTTACATGGCAATAGGTGTCGCTGCCCAGGCGTTCGCTGACGTCGGCAACCACCTGTAGCTGGCCTTCGCCGGCTGGCACGATGGTGAAATGTTCCGGGCGCACGCCCAGGGTGACGGTGGCCCCTGCCGTCTGAGCGCAGGCTTCGCGTGGCAGGTGCAGGTTGGCACCGGCGTCGAGTTGTACTTCACAGCTGCTGCCGTCCACCCGGCCTACGGTGCCGCGCAGAAAACCCATCTTCGGCGTGCCGAGGAAGCCGGCGACAAACAGGTTGGCCGGGTGGTTGTACAGCTCCAGCGGCGAGCCCACCTGCTCCACGCGGCCGCCATTGAGCACCACCACCTTGTCGGCCAGGGTCATGGCCTCTACCTGGTCGTGGGTCACGTAGATCATGGTGGCGTTCAGTTCTTTGTGCAGGCGCGCCAGCTCCAGGCGGGTTTGCACGCGCAGGGCCGCGTCGAGGTTGGACAGCGGCTCGTCGAAGAGAAAGATTTTCGGGTTGCGCACAATCGCCCGGCCGATGGCCACGCGCTGGCGCTGGCCGCCGGACAGCTGCTTGGGCTTGCGCTCCAGCAGGCGCTCCAGTTCCAGGATGCGCGCGGCATTGGCGACCTTGTCGGCCACGGTTTTCTTGTCGGTGCGCGCCAGGTCGAGGGCAAACGAGAGGTTTTTGCGTACCGTCATATGCGGGTACAAGGCGTAGGTCTGGAACACCATGGCCAGGTCGCGCTTGGCCGGGGCAAGGTCGGTGATGTCCTTGCCATCCAGGGCGATGGTGCCGCTGGTCACTTCTTCCAGGCCGGCAATCAGGCGCAGCAGGGTGGACTTGCCGCAGCCCGACGGGCCGACGAACACCACGAACTCGCGGTCGCGCACATCGAGGTCGATGCCCTGAATGATTGCGTGGCCGTCGAAGCCTTTGCGCAGGTTACGAATGCTGAGATCAGCCATGGGAGCACTCCTTGAAAACGAGGCCGGTCATTTCACGGCACCAAAAGACAGGCCGCGTACCAGCTGCTTCTGGCTGATCCAGCCGAAAATCAGGATGGGCGCGCAGGCGAGGGTGGAAACGGCAGACAACTTGGCCCAGAACAGGCCTTCGGGGCTGGAGTAGGACGCCACCAGCGCGGTCAGCGGGGCGGCGGCCGAGGAGGTCAGGTTGAGTGACCAGAAGGCCTCGTTCCAGCACAGGATCAGCGACAGCAGCATGGTCGAGGCCAGCCCGCCGCGGGCAATCGGCAGCAGCACACGGCCGATTTCCTGCCAGGTGGTAGCGCCATCCAGGCGAGCGGCTTCGAGGATATCCACGGGGATGTCCTTGAAGTAGGTGTACACCATCCACACCACGATCGGCAGGTTGATCAGGGTGTAGATCACGATCAGCGCCGCCCGCGAGTCCAGCAGGCCCAGGCTTTTGCACAGCAGGTAGATCGGCATCAGCACGCCCACCGGCGGCAGCATCTTGGTGGACAGCATCCACAGCAGGGTGCGCTTGGTATGGCGGGTTTCGTGAAAGGCCATGGAGTAGGCCGCCGGCACCGCAATCAGCATGCTCAGCACGGTGGCACTGAAGGCAATCAGCACCGAGTTCCAGGCAAAGCTGAAGTAGTCGCTGCGCTCGTTGATATGCAGGTAGTTCTCCAGGGTCGGGGTGAAAAACAGCTGCGGCGGGGTGGCGATGGCGTCCATCTCGGTTTTGAAGCTGGTGAGGATCATCCAGAAGATCGGGAAGAAAATCAGCAGCGCCACGGCCCAGGACAGGGTGCCCACCACCACGCTTTGCAGGCGCCGGGATTGCTTGAGGGTCAGCATCGTTGGGCTCCTATTACGGCTGGTCGGTGAGGTTTTTGCCGATCATCCGCACCAGGATGATGGCGGCGATATTGGCGATCAGCACGGCGATCAAGCCGCCGGCCGAGGCCATGCCCACGTCGAACTGCAGCAGCGCCTGGTTGTAGATCAGGTACGCCAGGTTGGTCGATTCATAGCCGGGGCCACCGCTGGTGGTGGTAAAGATTTCGGCGAACACCGAGAGCAGGAAAATCGTCTCGATCATGATCACCACGGCAATCGGCCGCGCCAGGTGCGGCAAGGTCAGGTGCCAGAAAATCGCGATGGGGCCGGCGCCGTCCAGGCGTGCAGCTTCCTTCTGGTCCTGGTCGAGGGACTGCATGGCGGTCATCAGAATCAGGATGGCGAACGGCAGCCACTGCCAGGACACGATCAAAATGATCGACAGCAGCGGGTGGTGTGCCAGCCAGTCGATTGGCTGGGCGCCAAAGAAGCGCCAGACGGCGGCGAGAATGCCGGACACCGGGTGGAAGATCAGGTTTTTCCACAGCAGTGCGCTGACCGTCGGCATGATGAAAAACGGCGAAATCAGCAGCACCCGCACAATGCCGCGGCCGGCGAATTCGCAGGCTTCCAGCAAGGCTGAAATCAGCACGCCGAAGATCACGCTAATGGCCAATACGCTGCCCACCAGGGTCAAGGTATGCAGTGCGCCAGGCATAAAACCGGGGTCGGTGACAAAGAACTCGAAGTTCTCCAGGCCGACGAATTCGTTGTCGCCGGGGTACAGCAGGTTGTAGCGGATCAGCGAGAAATACACCGTCATGCCCAAGGGCACGATCATCCACAACAGCAGCAAGGCCACCGAGGGGCTGACCAGAAACCAGCCTGGCTTCAAGGCCCGGCGTTTTTTACCGGGTGCGGCGGCAGCGTTGCCGGCCGGGGTGTCGAGGGCCGTGGAATTCATGGCAGCTCCAGGGGGGGGAATAAAAAGCCGGCTGGTGGGGGAGCGCCAGCCGGCAAAGGCCTTTACGGAAGGGAAAAGGCCTCGCTCAAGGCTTGAGTGGGTTTACTTGGGATAGCCGGCACGCTTCATTTCCCGTGCGGTGCTGGCTTGCGCGGCAGCCAGGGCCTGGTCGACCTGCATCTGCCCGGTCAGGGCGGCGGCAAACAGCTTGCCGACCTGGGTACCGATGGCCTGGAACTCGGGAATGGTCACCAGCTGGATGCCCACGTAGGGCACGGGTCGTGCGCCTGGCTGGGTGGGGTCGGCGGCCTTCAACGATTCCAGGGTGACCTTGGCGAACGGTGCCGCACTCATATAGGCGTCGTTGTAAGTGGAGGCGCGGGTGCCAGGCGGCACATTGGCGACGCCATCCTTCTCGGCCACCAGGGTGCCATAGGCTTTCGAGGTGGCCCAGGCGCTAAAGGTTTTTGCCGCGTCCTTGGCCTTGGAGCTGGTGGGAATCGCCAGCGCCCAGGAGTACAGCCACGACGCGCCCTTGTCGGTGACCTGCTTGGGCGCGTACGTGAAGCCCACATGGTCGGCGACCGTGCTCTGGGTTTTGTCGGTGACAAACGAGCCGGCGACGCTGGCGTCCACCCACATGCCGCACTTGCCGCTGTTGAAC
>JBCECW010000080.1:0-5752 GCA_039207785.1 Pseudomonas sp.
GTTGATCATGTGCTCGCGGTAGGGGAACTGCATCACCGAGGTGGTGATGGAAATACCGCGCTGCTTCTCCATTTCCATCCAGTCGGACGTCGCATGGCGGTCGCTTTTACGCGACTTCACCGTACCGGCCACGGCAATGGCCTTGCCCATCAGCAAGAGCTTTTCGGTAATGGTGGTTTTACCGGCGTCGGGGTGGGAAATAATGGCGAACGTGCGACGTTTCGCGACTTCGGCGGCCTGGATGGTCATGCGGGAACCTGGGCGTGGAGCTGGAAATTGGCCGCGGAGTATACCGGACTCAGCCGCCGAATGCCGAGCACAGGCGCAGGGCGCCACGCCGGCGAAGCGATGGCCGGCGCCGTCAACGGACGCCTGGCCGAACGTACCCGTAGGAACCAGCTTGCTGGCGAAGCTTTTTGCTCGCCTCCATACCGATTCGCGAGCAAGCTCGCTCCTACGCGAGCCATGGGCCATCGGTCCATGCGTAGGAACCCTCGCGGCGATCACCTGTCTGTCAAAAAAGACCCGGAAACTGGTAGCGCTCGCCTGCGCTGGAAGCCTTGATTGGCAACGGTTTGTGCAGCATTTCGGACGTTTTGTTTGTTATCCAAAACGAGGCGGCAAATAGGTACAGAAGTGCGGCATTTTTTGATTGATCTTGCCCCCACATGCTCCTAAAGTTCGCGCCCGAACGTCCATGCTGGAAACGATCCATGCGGCTCAAGTACTGACGACGAGAGATCGATTTCGATACTCGGCGACAAGCCTTGGGAAGTAGGCGAACCAAAGTGGGGAAACGGATTAGACGTTCGCGGCTTTGTCACAAAGCCACCCCTAACTACCTTTGTTTGTTTTGCCCATGGAGTCCCTCGCATGTCGATTCAGGTGGAAGACTACTACCCGCGCGCAACCTTTCAGAAAATGAAGGCGTTCGCCGACCAGCAAGAAACCCCGTTTGTAGTGATTGATACCGGCATCATCAGCCAGGCCTACGATGACCTGCGCGCCGGCTTCGAATTCGCCAAGGTTTATTACGCAGTCAAGGCCAACCCGGCCATCGAGATTATCGAGCTGCTGCGCGACAAGGGCTCGAACTTCGACATCGCCTCGATCTATGAGCTGGACAAGGTGCTGTCCGCCGGTGTCGGCCCGGAGCGTATGAGCTACGGCAACACCATCAAGAAATCCAAAGACATCCGTTACTTCTACGACAAGGGCGTGCGCCTGTACGCCACCGACTCCGAAGCCGACCTGCGCAATATCGCCAAGGCCGCGCCGGGCTCGAAAGTCTATGTGCGCATTCTGACCGAAGGCTCCACCACCGCCGACTGGCCGCTGTCGCGCAAGTTCGGCTGCCAGACCGATATGGCCATGGACCTACTGATTCTCGCCCGCGACCTGGGTCTGGTGCCGTACGGCCTGTCGTTCCACGTCGGTTCGCAGCAGCGCGATATCTCGGTATGGGACGCGGCGATTGCCAAGGTCAAAGTGATTTTCGAGCGTCTGAAAGAAGAAGACGGCATCGAGCTGAAACTGATCAATATGGGTGGCGGCTTCCCGGCCAACTACATCACCCGCACCAACAGCCTGGAAACCTATGCCGAGGAAATCATCCGCTTCCTGAAGGAAGACTTCGGTGACGACCTGCCGGAAATCATCCTGGAGCCGGGCCGTTCGCTGATTGCCAACGCCGGTATGTTGGTCAGCGAAGTGGTGCTGGTGGCGCGTAAATCGCGTACCGCAGTGGAGCGTTGGGTGTATGTGGACGTGGGCAAGTTCTCCGGCCTGATCGAAACCATGGACGAGTCCATCAAGTTCCCGATCTGGACCGAGAAGAAGGGCGAGATGGAAGAAGTGGTGATCGCCGGCCCGACCTGCGACAGCGCCGACATCATGTACGAGAACTACAAGTACGGCCTGCCGCTGAACCTGGCCATTGGTGATCGCCTGTACTGGCTGTCCACCGGTGCCTACACCACCAGCTACAGCGCTGTGGAATTCAACGGCTTCCCGCCGCTGAAGGCTTTCTACCTGTAAGCCCTGTGGCATAAAAAAGCCCCGCCAAGTGCGGGGCTTTTTATTGGTGCGCGGAGCGCACCCTACGGTGTTGCATTGTGCTCAGTCGTCTCGTTTGCGCTGAAATCGTAGGGTGCGTTTCGCGCACCAAGGGCGACATACAACTCGCGATCCGTGTCGTCACCCAACTCGGCAGCGCGCTGGAAGTAGTCGCGGGCCAGTGCCTGCAGCTCGGGCTGCGGCGCCTGTTGCAACGAGTGCCGTGCCACGCGCAGAAAATTCAGGTTGCCACATTGCAACGCCTGCTGGAGCCAGGCCAATGCCGCTTCGGTTTCGCCCCGCTCGGCGAGCACGGCGGCATGGCTGAATTGGCCACGAAAATCCCCGGCCTCGGCCGAGCGCCGATACCAGTCATGGGCCAACGGCAAGTCGCGCATTACTGCCTGGCCTTCTTCAAAAAAACGCCCCACCAGATTCATCGACTTGGCGTGTCCCTGGGCCGCCGCGCGGCGGTACAAGGCAAAGGCTTGCGGCGGGTCGCGCAGCACGCCGCGGCCGGTGGCCAGCAGGTTGGCCAGGTTGTATTGGCCCCAGTCGAGGCCGGCATCGGCGGCGTGGCGATAATGCTCGGCGGCCTTGGGCAGGTCGGCAGCACCGGCCCAGCCATGTTCCAGGCAGCGGCCGAGCATATTGTGGGCCATGGCGTGGCCTTGCCTGGCGGCGATCTGGAACCAGGTAACGGCCAGCGCCGGGTCACGCTGGATGCCACGGCCGTCGAGCAGCAGTTGGCCGAGCATCGCCTGGGCATCCACCAGGCCCTGTCGGGCTGCGCTGAGAATGGCCTTGGCGGCTTGCGCCGGATCGCCGCTCAGGTGCTCGGCAAAGGCATCGGCGTCGAGTTCGTCCTGGCGCTGCAGCACGCCCAGGCCCTTAGACATCCGCCCAGCGCCGCAGCAAGTTGTGGTAGTTGCCGGTCAGTTGCAGCAGGGCAGGGTGATTGGGGACGTCCTGGGTCAGCTGCTGGATGGCCTGGTCCATCTCGAACAACAGCGTGCGCTGGCTGTCTTCGCGCACCAGGCTCTGGGTCCAGAAAAACGAGGCAAAGCGTGCGCCACGGGTAACGGCTTCCACCTTGTGCAGGCTGGTGCCGGGGTACAGCACCATATCGCCAGCCGGCAGTTTGACCCGCTGGTTGCCGTAGGTGTCCTGGATCACCAGTTCGCCGCCGTCGTATTCGTCCGGGTCGCTGAAAAACAGGGTGGCCGACAGATCGGTACGTACCCGTTCAACGCTGTTCTTCACCTGGCGAATGGCGTTGTCGATATGGAAATCAAACGAGCCACCACCGGTGTAGCAATTGAACAGCGGTGGGAAAACCTTGTGCGGCAAGGCCGCCGACATAAACAACGGGTTTTGCCACAACCGCGTAAGCATTTGCGTGCTGATTTCACGCACCAGCGGGTTGTCTTCGGGTAGCTGCAAATTGTGTTTGGCCTGGGCCGATTGATAGCCGGCCGTGACTTTGCCATCAGCCCATTCGGCACCCTCGAGGGCGCGACGAATTTGCGCCACTTCATCGCGAGAAAAAACGCCGGGAATGTGCAAGAGCATGGCGAAACCGTATGCATTTGAAAGTAAGTCGCAAATGATAGTTCGTTGCTTAGCTTGCTTGCAACCGTCTTGGAGCCTCGTAGGACGCGGGTTACAGCCTTATGTGGCAAATGTAAGCATTATGTAAATTTTGTTACATGCGAATCTGTTTCAATTGCTAACGAATTGCTGTTGCTCTACATTCCGCGGCCTTTGCCATTCCTGGGGAGGGAAATCGAATGTCCGTCACGTCCACAGAATCGACTGTTTTTTCGCCACGCCTGTTGGCCACTGCTGTTGGTGTCGCCATGTCCGCCACGCCACTGGCCCACGCCGCCGACAAGCAACCAGTCGCCCTGGAAGCGGCCAGCGTAGTTGGCGAGCAAGACCAGGTTGATAACTACAAGGTCGACGAGTCGGCTTCGAAAAAGTACACCGCACCGCTGCGTGAAACGCCTAAAAGCGTGACCGTTATCAGCGACCAGGTGATCAAGGACACCGGTTCCCTGTCCCTGGCCGATGCACTGCGCACCACCTCCGGCATCACCTTTGGCGCTGGCGAGGGCGGTAACCCGGCCGGCGACCGTCCGATCATTCGTGGCTTTAACGCTGAAAGTGATGTGTTTATCGACGGCCTGCGCGACGTGGCCTCGCAAACCCGCGAAGTGTTCAATATCGAGCAAGTGGAAGTGAGCAAGGGCCCAGGCTCGGCCTTTACCGGTGCCGGTTCCACCGGTGGCAGCCTCAACCTGATCAGCAAGACCGCCAAGCAGCAGGACTTCGCTGATGCCGGTTTTACCTTCGGCTCCGACCAGACACGCCGCTACACCCTCGACGTCAACCGCGTCCTCAACGAAAACATTGCCGCCCGTATCAACCTGATGCAGCACGACGCCAATGTTGCCGGTCGTGCTGGTGTGGACGTCAGCCGCTGGGGCGTAGCGCCTACCGTGACGTTCGGTTTCAACACGCCGACGCGCGCCACTGTCTCCTACTACCACGTGGAAGGCGAAGACACCCCGGACATGGGCAACCCGCTGCAAAGCACCGTGGGTGCGGATGGCGTGCGTACGCCAACCGGTGACAAAGACAAGTTCTACGGCTTTGCTTCGCGCGACTATCGCGACAGCACCACCGACACCGGCACCTTCCAGATCGAGCACGACCTGAACGACAACATCACCTTGTCGAACTCGTCGCGTATCGTGCGCACAACCCTCGACTACATCACCACCAACCCGGATGACTCGCGCGGCAACGTTGCCAATGGCTATGTATCGCGCTCGGCCAAGAGCCGTAACTCCACCTCTGAAGGCCTGGTCAACCAGACCGATCTGAGTGCGCGCTTCAACACAGGGTTTATCGAGCACTCGCTCAACACGGGGGTCGAGTTCAGCAAGGAAGGCGTGCACAACCGCGGCTACTTCATCACTCAGGGCGCGGCAGGCAATACCTGTAACGCAGCGACCCTCAACTCGCACGATTGCACCACCCTGAACAACCCGGACTATAACGACACCTTCCGCGGCACCATTGCCGACAGCCGGGCTTACACCGACACCGACAGCAAAACCCTGGCGGCCTACGTGTTCGACACCCTGAAGTTCAACGAGCAGTGGTCCTTGAACGCAGGGCTGCGTTATGACGACTACCAGACCAAGTCGCAGGGCGCGACCGTGGCGCGCGGTACCAACAACGTCAACGGCTACAACGATCTGGAAAACAATTCGCACTTCTGGAACTACCAGTTGGGCCTGGTCTACAACCCGCTGCCCAACGGCAGTATCTATGTGGCCTGGTCCACCTCCAGCAACCCGGTGGGTGAAACCAGCGGTGAGGGGGCTGACGGCATTGCTGCCGCCAACGCGGCGCTGGAGCCAGAGCGTAACCGTAACTATGAAGTCGGCACCAAATGGGACTTCTTCGATGATCGCCTCGGTCTGAACGCCGCCGTATTTCGCACCGAAAAAACCAATGCCCGTACGCTGGATGAGTTCGGCTTTACCCAGAACATCGGTGAAACTCGTGTCGACGGTTTCGAGCTGGGTGCCAGCGGCAAGATCACCAGCAAATGGCAGGTGTTTGCCAACTACACCTACCTGCATGGCGAGCTGACCAAAAGCGGCAGCGTCAACGTCGGTACCAC
>JBCECW010000080.1:5762-10271 GCA_039207785.1 Pseudomonas sp.
GTCTCCGCGTTATGTCGATGGCGTATACGACGGCAACGATATCCCCAGCACCCCGGAAAACAGCGCCAGCTTCTGGACCACCTATCAACTGCTACCGCAGTTGAGCCTGGGTGCCGGTGCTTACTATGTGGACTCGCGTTTCGGTAACACCGCCAATACCGTGCAGGTGCCGGACTACTGGCGTTACGACGCCATGGCCAAGTACGTGGTGAGCAAGAACCTCGATCTGCAACTGAACGTGCAGAACCTGACCGACGAGCGTTACTACGATCAGGTTTACTCGACTCACCTGGCGCACGTTGCGGCAGGCCGGACAGCGTTGATCAGCACCAACTTCCACTTCTGATCCACACGTGCCTTAGGAGCGGCTTCAGCCGCTCCTGCAAAAAGCGCAGTCCGCAGGATGGGTAGAGCACAGCGAAACCCATCCTACGAGGCGAGCAGCAACCAAGCACAACTCCGGCATTGCATCTGCCGGAGGGCAGGCCCCGGGCGATTTGTCGTTCGGGGCCTTTTAGTTGCTGAGGTAAACCGGCGCGCCACTCGTGTTGGTAAACGATGGGTAAAGGTTGTGCCGTTGCTAGCCATTCTCAAATAAAATTTGTCGCTATTAACGATTTGCAGCGCTCTAGGGCGCCGGTTCAGATGAGGTTGGTGTGTTTAAAAAGCTGCTGTTTCAACTGCATTGGTTGTTTGGCATCACCGGTGGCCTGGTGCTGGCGCTTATGGGCATTACCGGGGCGCTGTATTCGTTTCAGGATGAAATTTCCACGGCGCTAAACCCCGACATCCTGCAGGTACAGGTCCGCGAAAGCGGCGTGTTGCCGCCGGCGCAACTGGTGGAAAAGATCCAGGCCGAGGCCGGTATGCAAGTCGCTGGCATGCGAGTGTTTACCCTCGATAACCATGCCGCCCAGGTGTTTTTCATGCCCAAGCCGGGCGAGCGCCGTGGGCCGTCGCGTTACTTCGACCCCTACACTGGGCAACTGCTCGGTGAGCCATCGGGCAAAGCCTTTTTTGACCTGATGTTCCAGCTGCACCGCTTTCTGGCCATGGGCGAATTTGGCAAAAACATCACCGGTGCCTGCACCCTGATGCTGCTGTTTTTCTGCCTGTCCGGCCTGTACCTGCGTTGGCCACGCCAGGCCTTGAGCTGGCGTGCCTGGCTGACCTTCGACTGGGCGAAAAAAGGCCGCGCCTTTAACTGGGATTTGCACGCGGTGGCTGGCACCTGGTGCCTGGTGTTTTACCTCTTGGCCGCCACCACGGGGCTGACCTGGTCGTACCAATGGTTTAACGCCGGTGCCTATGCCTTGCTTGGCAGTGGCCAACAGGGCGGCGGCAAGCCGGGCGGTGGGCGTGGTGAGGGCGGGCGTGGCGAGCGCAAAGGCCCACCGCCGCAAGCGGCCGCGCCAGTGCCGATCAACTATGACGCGCTGTGGGCCAGCGTGACCCAGGTCGCCGGCCCACACCTGGCGGTGTACAACATCCGCCCGCCGCAAGAGGCCAAGCAGCCGGTCACCGTTATCTACCTGCTGGACGATGCCGCCCACGAGCGGGCGATGAATGAAATCCGTATCGACGCGCAGAGCGGCAAAGTGCTGGGCCATAAGCTGTACACCGATCAGCCGTTTGGTCAGCAATTGCTCACCAGCATTTACTCGCTGCATGTGGGCAGCTACTTCGGCCTGACCGGGCGCATCCTGGTCACCGCTGCCAGCCTGAGCATGCCGCTGTTCTTTATTACCGGCTGGTTGCTGTACCTGGACCGCCGCCGCAAAAAGCGCCAGGTGCGCGCCGCCCGTGGTGGCGTTAGCGCAGGCGTGGCAAGTGGTGAAAGCTGGTTGATCGGCTTTGCCAGCCAGAGCGGTTTTGCCGAGCAACTGGCCTGGCAAAGTGCCGGGCAATTGCAGGCCGCTGGCCGCGCGGTCACTGTGCAGCCGCTGGCCAGCCTGAGCCCGCAGCAACTACGCGAGACGCGTAACGCGCTGTTTGTGGTCAGCACCTTTGGCGACGGCGAAGCGCCGGACAGCGCCCGAGGGTTCGAGCGCAAGCTGCTGGGCCAGGACCTGGGCTTGGAACACCTCAAATACGCCGTGCTGGCCCTGGGCGACCGCCAATACCAACACTTCTGCGGCTTTGCCCATCGCCTGCAAGGCTGGCTAAGCAAAGAAGGCGGCAACCCGCTGTTCGCCACCGTAGAAGTCGACAACGGCGACAGCAGTGCCCTGCAACAGTGGCAGCAGCAGTTGGCGACGTTGTCCGGCAGCGCCACGCCGGCCGCCTGGCAAGCGCCCAGCTACGGCAACTGGACCCTGAGCGCCCGTGAACTGCTTAACCCCGGCAGCGCCGGCTCGCCCACCTACCTGCTTGACCTGACCCCGCCTGCGGGCGAGCACAGCTGGCAAGCCGGTGATCTG
This sequence comes from Pseudomonas sp., assembly GCA_039207785.1. Classification (GTDB taxonomy): domain Bacteria; phylum Pseudomonadota; class Gammaproteobacteria; order Pseudomonadales; family Pseudomonadaceae; genus Aquipseudomonas. Next base: position 8,183 of record JBCECW010000080.1, read on the forward strand.
GTGGATGTGATGCCGCGCAACAGTCAGGCGGCGGTCGATACCTTCCTCACCGGGCTAGGTATTGCCGCTGACGCTTCGGTGGAAGTAGCCGGTCTGCACGAAAGCCTGGCCCAAGCCCTGGCCAACCGGCAGTTGCCCGCCAGCCGCGAGCACCTGGTGGGCCTGCATGCGCAAGCCCTGGTGGATGCGCTGGTGCCGATCAACGCCCGGGAATACTCGATTGCCTCGGTGGCCGAAGACGGCGTGCTGCAACTGCTGGTGCGGGTCGAAACCCATGGCGATGGCAGCCTGGGCCTGGGCTCCGGTTGGTTGTGTGTGCACGCGGCAGTGGGCGAGGGCATTAGCCTGCGCTTGCGCCGTAACAGTGGTTTCCATCGGCCGAGTGAAGACCGCCCGCTCATTCTGCTGGGCAATGGCACTGGTTTGGCCGGGCTGCGCAGCCTGCTGAAAGAACAAGTCAACGCCGGGCTAAACCGTAACTGGCTGCTATTCGGCGAACGCAATGCCGCGCACGACTTCTTCTGCCAAAGCGAATTGCAGGGGTGGTTGGAGGGCGGGCAACTGGCGCGCCTGGACCTGGCCTTTTCCCGTGATCAAGCCGAGAAAGTCTACGTGCAACACCGCCTGCTGGCGGCGGCCGACGAGCTCAAGGCCTGGCTGGCCGATGGTGCTGCGATCTACGTATGCGGCAGCTTGCAAGGTATGGCCGAGGGCGTGGACCAGGCGTTGCGCCAGGTGCTCGGCGATGATGCGGTGGTGCAGTTGACCGAGCAAGGGCGGTATCGGCGGGATGTTTATTAAGCGGGGCGGGGCTCTGCGTTCGTCTTGAAGTTCTGGATCCCCGCCTGCGCGGGGATGACGGAGATATTCCAGCAACCACCGTCATCCCCGCGCAGGCGGGGATCCAGAATGGTGGGGTTATCACCGGCCGTTACAGGCCGTTAATGGCCTCCGCGTGGTGACACGCCACCTGCCGCGCATCGAGCAGGCGCAAGGCCGGCTCTTCGGTGTTGCAGCGCTCGGTCGCATGCGGGCAGCGCTTGTGGAAGGCGCAGCCGCTCGGCGGATTCAGCGGGTTGGGCAGTTCGCCGACGATCTTGATCTTCGGCTTGGCCGGGTCCGGGTGAATGGTCGGGGTCGCCGACAGCAGCGCCTGGGTGTAGGGGTGCAGCGGCTTGGCGTAGATCTTTTCCTTGGGCCCCATTTCCGCCGGGCGGCCGAGGTACATCACCAGTACGTCATCGGCCACATGCTGCACCACCGCCAGGTTGTGGCTGATAAACACATAGGCGGTGTTGAACTCGGCCTGCAGGTCCATAAACAGGTTGAGCACCTGGGCCTGGATCGACACGTCCAGCGCCGAGGTCGGCTCATCCGCCACCAGCACCTTGGGGTTCAGCATCATGGCGCGCGCCAAGGCGATACGCTGGCGCTGGCCGCCGGAAAACATATGCGGGTAGCGCTGGTAATGCTCGGGGCGCAAGCCCACCTGCTGCATCATGGCCTGCACTTTTTCCCGACGTTCGCTGCGCGACAGGTTGGTGTTGATCAGCAAGGGCTCGGCCAACTGGTCACCGATCTTCTGCCGTGGGTTCAGCGAGGCATAGGGGCTCTGGAACACCATCTGCACATCGCGGCGCAGCTGTTTGCGCTCAGCCTTGCTGGCGCCCTTGACCTCGGTGCCGGCAATTTGCAGCGAGCCGGACGATGGCTCTTCGATCAGGGTCAGGGCGCGGGCCAAGGTCGACTTGCCGCAACCGGATTCACCCACCACCGCCAGTGTCTTGCCCGCTTGCAGGTCGAACGACACACCGTTCAGCGCACGCACCGTGGCGTGGGGTTTGAACAAGCCGCGGGACACTTCGTAATGGCGCGTCAGGTCGCGAGCCGTCAGTACTACATTGCTCATCGTGCTGGCTCCTGGTTGGCGTGGCTGGGCTGGTTCAACGGGAAGAAACAGCGCACCTCACCCAGTACGCTTGGGTCTAGGCTGGGGCGAACGTCGCGGCATTTCTGCTGCACATAGGGGCAGCGCGGCGACAACAGGCAGCCCTGGGGCCGGTCGTAGCGGCCGGGGACGATACCGGGC
>JBCECW010000081.1:0-9754 GCA_039207785.1 Pseudomonas sp.
AACGCAGCCAGCACCTCAGTGAAGGCGCCATGCTTGCCCCGAAAGAGTTCCTGCACTTGGGCAGTCGAGCGGCTGTAGACCAAGCGTTCTCACGGCTGGCCAAGGCCGGAAAGCTGTTGCGTGTCTCGCGTGGGCTTTATGCGGCGCCTATCACAGGCCGTTTCGGCAAACGCGCTCCGGCTACGCAGAAAGTGGTCAGTGCATTGGCGGCAAAAACCTACGACACACTCACTCTAAGCGGCGCCCAAGCCGCCAATGCCTTGGGCCTGACTCGGCAGGTACCGGTGAAGGAAATCTTCTTTACCAGCGGTCGCAGCCGAACGCTGCAATTGGGTAAAGCGAAAATCCAGATCAAGAACGCGCCCCGGTGGATGTTGGCTCTGGGGGCAACGCCTGCCGGGGACGCGGTACGAGCGCTGGCTTGGATGGGCGAGGAGCATGCGCACGACGCGGTTAAAACGCTCCATGAACGTTTGCCCAGCAGCGAATGGGAAACCCTGAACGCCACACGAGCTCAGTTGCCGTCGTGGATGGCGCGCGCTATCGGAGAAGAGGCGAGTGGTATGTGAGCACTTTTTCAGTCTGAGCAAAGCAGACCAGCACGAAGCATTTGTGGCGGCTACGGACTCGCTCGGGCGACCGGACTATCTGCTGGAAAAAGATCTGTGGGTGGTTTGGTTATTGCGGACGATGTTTGAGTCGCCTTTAGGCTCGCACCTCACGTTCAAGGGCGGTACTTCACTCTCCAAGGTCTTTCGCCTGATCGACCGCTTCTCCGAAGACATCGACCTAACCTGCGATATCCGCCATCTGATCCCGGAGCTTGCTTCGGACCAACAACTTCCATCCTCCGGCAACCAGGCCAGAAAGTGGTCCGAGCAGGTGCGTGCAAAGCTACCGGGCTGGGTGCAGTCGCAGGTTGTACCGGTGATTGCCGATGCGATAACGCGAGAAGGACTGTCGGCAACAATTGCAGTGGAGGGCGCGAATCTGTTTGTGCACTACGTACCGCTTACACCGGTAGGCGGTTACATCAAACCTGTTGTGCTCCTGGAGTTCGGCGCGCGCTCAAGCGGCGAACCGCATAGCCCCCACCAGGTCTACTGCGACATGGCAGAGGCACTGCCCGAGTTGGTTTTTCCACAAGCGTTGCCTTTAGTGATGGACGTGTCGCGCACCTTCTGGGAAAAAGCCACAGCTGCCCATGTGTTCTGCGCGCAGAACAAACTCAAGGGCGAGCGTTTTGCCCGGCATTGGCATGACCTCGCGGCGATCGCCCGCAGCCCCCATTTCTCCAGCATCGCCGCAAACACCGAAGTAGCCGCTTTAGTGGCAGCCCATAAAGGGTGGTTCTTTCGCGAGCATGACGTCAGCGGCAACCTTATCGATTACCGCGTGGCGGTTGCCGGTGGGCTGTGCATCGTTCCCGAAGGTGCGGCGCGTGCCGCCTTGGCAAAGGACTACGCCAATATGCTCGATGGCGGCATGCTGTTCAGCGAGCCATTGGCGTTCGACGAGTTGATGGGCGAGTGCGAGCAGCTGCAGGGTTATCTCAACTTGCAGGCGGCCTGATCTGGCCGTGTGATCCGGTTATCAGCGCCGCCACGCTTTAGCCCTAACCCAAACTGAATCTCGCCGTATTGTCATTCAGCGCCCGGCTGCCCTTGCTCAACCGATCCGCCGCCTGATTTACCGCGCGTGCACCATCGAGCAGGCGAATCGCCGCTTGGTCCACTTGCTGAATGCTGCCGCTCACTTCATCGGCCGTGGTGGCTTGTTCTTCTACGGCTGTGGCGATTTGCGCCAGGGTGTCGCTGACGCCCTGCACGGCGCTGGCGATCTTGCCCAGGCTAAGGCCTAGCCCGGTGACGGCGCTGGCATCGTTTTGTGCCTGGCCGCAGGCGGCTTCCATCAGTTCTACGGCTTGGCGCACGGTGCTGCGCAGGCTTTCCACGGTGGTGGCGATTTGCAGGGTGGAGGCCTGGGTGCGTTGCGACAGGCTGCGAACCTCATCGGCCACCACGGCAAAGCCGCGGCCTTGGTCGCCCGCGCGGGCAGCTTCGATGGCGGCGTTCAGGGCCAGCAGGTTGGTTTGCTCGGCAATGCCGCGAATGCTGTCGACCACCGATTGAATCTGCTGCCCTTGTTCACTGACCCGGCCCAGGGCTTCGGCGGTTTCCCCCAGGCGTTGGTTGAGTTCCTGGATGCTGGCGGTGGTGCGTTCGCTGTCACGGTTGCTGGCTTCGGCAATGGCACGAGTTTGCTGCACGCTGGCCGAGGCCATTTCGCAGCTTTTGGACACGCCCAGCGAGGTGGCTGCCAGTTGCGTGGCGGCGGTGGCGATCTGGCTGATCTGGTGTTGCTGCGCTTCCACTTCGCCCAGGGTGTCGGTGGACTGCGAGTTAAGGGTGATTACCGCATCGCTGAGCTGGTACGTCTCGTGATTGACCCCCAGCAAGCTGGTGCGCAGCTGCACTACCGCCACATTCAGCGCGGTGCTGATGCTGGCCAGCTCGTCGCGGCCCTGTACGGCGACTTCCACGCACAAGTCACCGTCGCGCAGGGACTGGGCCAGGGTGGTGATACCGCTGGCGCTGTTGCGGATGGAGTTTTGCAGGCAGACAAACAGGTACACCGCCGCCAGCAGCAAAATGCCAAAGCCGCTGATAACTGGAATGGCCTGGGCGATGGCGCGGTCGTGGTAGAAGTCCAGACGCGCGTCGAGGCCGTTGAGGGACTGGCTGCGCAGCTCGTCGAGGGTTTGCAGCAGGTTGTCCATGGTGCGCTGGAAGGCGGGCGCTTTCATGCTGATGGTGTCGCCAAACAGGCCGTCATCCAGGGCTTTGAGCTCGCTGTTGAGTTGCTGCTGGGTGGTGGCGTACTGGCTGGCCCAGGTACTCAGTTCGGCGGGCAGCTGGCCTTGCAGGGTGGCGCCGGTTTTATCCAGTTGCGCACGGGCATCGTTGATGCGCCCGCGCAGGTCGCGCAGTTGCAGACGGCTTTGCAGGCTGAATTGGCCAGCGGCTACCGAGGCCTCGGCCGTACTGGCCAGGCGGCCGACGCGTTCGAGCATATCGGGTGCTTGCTGGGTGGCGATCTGCATCAGCAGATAGCCTTCTGCCGAAGGGTCGAGCGTCAGGCCGCTAGCCATGGCGATCTGTTCGCGCAGGCTTTGCAGATTGGCCTTGAGGGCGGTGAAGCGGTCCAGTGCATCGGGCCACCAACCCACGGTGCGCAGGGCGGCAGACTCCAGCTGCGGCACGCCGGCCTGCAGCGCTTGTACGCGCTGCTGCAAGTCGTCGCTGGCGTTTTCGCTCACCAGCACGCTGGCGAGGTTATCGAGGGTGCTGCGCAGCACCGGCATTGCTGCGTCCAGCTGGGCAAGGGCTTGCTGGGCTTCGGCGCCCGGGGTGCGGGCGGTGTCTACGGCTTTCCAGCGGGCGGCCAGGTTGCGCTGCGTGGCCACTTGGCTATCGACGGCATCCAGGGCATGCAACTGGCGTACGCCGCTGTGTTCGGTGGCGATAACCGCCATCTTGGTTTGAAAGGTCTGGCCCACCATCCACAGGCTGCCCGCCAGGGGCAGGGCGAAGAGCAGGAACAGCAGTTGAAATTTACGCGCAAAGCCAAAGCGGCTTAGAAGACGGATCCCTGGGGACAACACGGACTGCATAGCGACGACTCCTCAACGGATCTTGCCAGCGTTCCGTTGTACAGAACGCTGTTCGGGCTGCCGGTAATGGCAATAAGCCATTTTGGTAGCAAGTTCTGGACCGTGGGCGTGGCGGCGCCGACGCTCGGTTAGAAGCGTCCAGCACTAAGGCTTGCGGGCGAGTCTGGTGCGTGCGCCCATTCGTGGGTCGTGGGGTTGCACCGTTTTATGTCACCGAAGCACCCGCAATGCGCAGGCGCGGCGTGGGGGGCGGGGACAGCTGCAGGCCTGTCCCCGGTGGGGCGGGTTACTTGCGGTTTACGGCACGCGCGGCACGCAGCACATCGGCGCCGATCTCGCCTTCGAATTGCTTCCATACCGGCACCATGGCGTCACGCCAGGCGGCTTGCTCGGCAGGCGTCAGGGTAATGATCTTGGCTTTGCCGCCGGCCACCAACTGCTCGTAGTCGCGCTGGTTATTGGCCTCGGCGGTGCGGTTCACCGAGTCGGTCACTTCTTCGAGGATGCTTTCCAGCTCAGTGCGGATCGGGAACGGGATGCTGGTCCAGAACTTACTGTTGGTCACCACCATATAGCTGAGCACGCCATGGTTGGTGATGGTGACAAAGGGCTGCACCTTCTCGAATTTCTGCGAGACAAAGTTCGACCAGGGGTTTTCGGTGCCTTGTACGGTGCCACTTTCCAGGGCTTTGTAGGTGTCGGCAAACGGCAGTTTTACCGTGGTGGCGCCGAGGGCGGCGAACTGTGCTTCCAGCACGCTGGAGGCCTGGATACGGAAGGCCAGGCCCTTGGCGTCGGCCGGAGTGCGCAGAGCCTTGTTGGCCGACAGCTGCTTCATGCCGTTGGTCCAGAAACCCAGGCCATAGATATTGCTGCTGTTCATCGAACGCAGCAGCTCGCGGCTTTTTTCACGCTTGAGGAAACGGTCGACAGCGGCCTGGTCAGTGAACAGGAACGGCAGGTCGAATACCTGCAAGCGCTTGGTGTATTTGTCGAACTTGGACAACGACGGCGCCAGCATCTGCACGCGGCCATCGGCCAGGGCGGCCAGTTCCTCACCGTCGCCGAACAGGGCGGAGTTGGCGTACACCTCCACCTTCACTTTGCCGGCCAGCCGTTCTTCCACCAGTTTTTTGAAGAGCAGGGCGCCTTGGCCTTTGGGCGTGCTTTCTGCCGACACGTGGGAGAACTTGATCACGATGGGGCCGCCGTCCTCAGCGGTTGCCATCGAAGGGCTGGCCGTCAGCAGCAATGCCGCGAGCGCCAGGGACAAATACTTGAACATGGGTTTTTCCTTAAATGCTGCCAAGCCAAATAACCCGCCTCAGACTCGTGGCCTGATCGGGAGGTGCGTGCGTTCGAGTTGTGGTCAGCGAGGGGCGACAGGGGTCTCGCTTGCGGTACGCAAGCGCGGGTCGCGGTGCTGTTTATTATTGGTAGGGCCGCCATGACTGGAGGGCCAGGGTAGGACCGCCAGGTTTGCGAAGGGGCGCGATTGTTCGCGAAACCTTGGCGCCATGCAACCGGCGCTATGCCATGTGTTTCGCAAATCTGTCATTTAATTCGGGGTTTTCACTCACCGGGGCAAGCCGGTATGGTTCGCCCTTCCTTTCGGCGTTACGGAGAACCCTGATGAGCCTGCACGGCGACTACGACAGCCAGAACATCTTTGCCCAGATCATTCGCGGCGAAGCCCCTTGCTTCACGCTCTACGAAGACGACGATGTGCTGGCCTTTCTCGATGTGTTTCCGCAGTCGTTTGGCCATAGCCTGGTGATTCCCAAGCGCTCGGCGGCGCGCAATATCCTGGAAGTGGATAGCGAGGCCCTGGCCAAGGTGATGGCCGTGGTGCAGAAGCTGGCGCGGGTGATTGTCGAGGAGCTGGAACCGGCGGGGGTGCAGATTGCCCAGTTCAATGGCGCGCCGGCGGGGCAGACGGTGTTCCATATCCATATGCATATCGTGCCGCGCTACGCCGGTGAAGGGCTGGGCGTGCATGCCACGCAAAAGGCCGATCCGGCCGAGCTCAAGCAGTTGCAGGAACGCTTGCTCAAGCGTTTGCAGGGCTAAGCATTTCCCCCTCCCGCTAGCGGGAGAGGGTACTGCTGCGCAGAGGGTTACGGCTGTAACGCCTCGCGCAGATGCGCCACCTCCGTCGCTGATACGGCTGGCGCGGCATTGCCCCAGGTATTGCGCGCATAGGTGAGCACGTCGGCAATATTGTCGTCACTGAGGTTCCAGGCAAACGACGGCATCGCCGGCCCCGTCGGCGCTGCTTCCGTGCCACCGGCCCGACTCCCCGCCAACACCACCCGAATCAACGAGGTCGGATCGCTGCTGTTAACCAGCGGCGCCGCCGCCAGTTTCGGGAACAGGTTTTTCACCCCTTCACCGCTACTGATATGGCAAGCCGCACAGCGGTCGGCATAGATCGCCTTGCCAGCCACCATCGCTGGCGTACCCGCCGCAACAGGCTGCGGTGCAGGCGTGCCGGCTTGACCGTCCTTGAGGTACACGGCCACCGCCAACAGGTCCTCATCGCTCCAGTGTTGGGTAGAGTTTTCCACCGCTTCGGCCATCGGCCCGGAGGCGATATCGAAGCGGTTGGCGCCGGTTTTCAGGTACTGCACCAGGTCCTCATTACTCCACTGACCAATGCCGCTATGGGCGTTGGCGGTGATATCCGGCGCCACCCAGCCTTGCAGGTTGGAGCCAGCCAGGAACTGGTCGTTCTTGTCGCCGCCAATCAGGTTTTTCGGGGTATGGCAGGTGCCGCAATGGCCAAGCCCTTCCACCAGGTAGGCGCCGCGGTTCCACTGCGGCGTCTTGTCTTTATTGGGCACGAATTCGCCCTGGCTGAAATTCAGCAGGTTCCAGCCGATCAGGCTGGTGCGCACGCTAAAGGGGAAGGGCAACTGGTTGCTTTGCACCGGGTTATGCACTGGCTCCAGGGTTTGCAGGTAGGCCCAGATGGCCAGGTTGTCCTCGCGGCGCACCTTGGTATAGGCGGTAAATGGCATGGCGCCATACAGGCGTTTGCCGCCACGGCTATGGCCCTCGGACATCACCGCCTGGAAGTCGTCGAAGGTCCAGTTACCCAGGCCGGTTTCTGCGTCTGGGGTGATATTGGCGCCCACTAATTTGCCGAACGGCGTTTCAATCGCCACGCCGCCGGCGAAAGGCTGTTTGCCTGGCACGGTATGGCAGGCCGTGCAGTCGCCGACCACCGCCAGATAACGGCCTTTTTCCACCAGGTTGTAGGAGTCGGCACCGGTGCCGGCATGGGCGCTTTGCAGGGTCAGGCCGAGCAGGGCGAGCGAGCCCAGGGTGAGAAGAGTCTTCATACGCTGATCATCTCCCCAGGGCGCTTGAGATAAAGCCGGCGAATCGCATCGGCGGCCTTGAACGCCAGGGCGCCCACGGTGCCGGTGGGGTTGTAGCCGGGGTTTTGTGGAAAGGCCGAGGAGCCCACCACAAACAGATTGGGCACGCCCCATACCTGCAGGTGCTTGTTGACCGAGCTGTTCTTCGGATCGGCGCCCATGATAAAGCCGCCCACGATGTGCGAAGACTGGTACGAGGTGTTGGCCCACGGGCCTTTGCGCGGTGCCGGCACCATTTCGCGCGGGTTCATGCTTTTGGCAATCTCCACCACCTTGTTGGTGCAGTACTGCGCCATCTTCAGGTCGTTTTCCGGGAAGTCGAAGGTAATGCGCAGCAGCGGGCGGCCGTGCGGGTCCTTGTAGTTGGGGTCCAGCGACAGGTAATTGTTGCGCGTGGAATAGCTACTGGCTTCACAGCCGATGGACATGGTGGAGAGGTAGTTATCCACCGTGGCCTTTTTCCACTTCGAGCCCCAGGCCGGCGTACCCGGCGGCACCGAACGCGAGTCGATGGGCGCTGCGCCAATCGGGGTTACCCGGGTGCTGCCGCCGCCGACAAAGCCCAGGCCCGAGTGGTCGAAGTTGTCGTTGTTGAACTCGTCGATGCCCATGCCGATGGCGCCGCCACCGATAAAGGGGTTGAAGTTCTTGTCGTTGAAAAACAGCTTTACGCTGTTGGCCGTCTGGTAGGCGTAGTTGCGCCCTGTGGTGCCGGTGTTGGTGATGGGGTTATAGGGCTCGCCGATACCGGAGAGCAGCATCAGCCGCACGTTTTCAAAGATAAACGCGGCGACCACCACCAGCTCCGCCGGCTGTTCCCATTCCTGGCCGCTGGAGTCGACATAAATAATGCCGGTGGCGCGGGTGCCGGTGCTGTCCATGGTCACTTTCAGCACTTCGGAATTGGTCTTGGCGGTGAAGTTGGGTTTTCGGATCAGTGCCGGCAGCACATTGACGATGGCGCTGGCCTTGGAATAGTTACCGCAGCCGTAGTTGGTGCAGAAACCGCAGAAGGTGCAGGGCCCCATGGTGACGCCCAACTGGTTGGTATAGGCCTGGGAGGCCAGCGCCGAAGGCACCGGGAAGGGTTTGTAGCCAAGGTTTTTAGCCGCTTCGGCAAACAGCGTCGGGGCGTACGTCTGGGCGGTGGGTGGGTTGGGATATTCCTTGGAGCGCGCACCCTCGAAGGGGTTGCCGCCTTCGACGATTGTGCCGTTCAAGTTACCGGCCTTGCCGGATACGCCAGCCAGACGTTCGAAGGCGTCGTAGTGCGGCTCCATTTCTTCCCAGGTGGTGCCCCAGTCTTGCAGGGTCAGCTCGGCCGGTACTTCCTTGCCATAGCGTTCGTTGAGGTAACTGGCCAGGCGGAACTCATTGGGCTGGAAGCGAAAGGTAATGCCGGCCCAGTGGTTGCCGGCGCCGCCGGTGCCGTTGCCGGGGTGGAACGAGCCCCACACGCGCATAGGCAACGCGGTTTCCGATTCTTTGTTGCGCATGGTGCAAGTGTTCTGTTTGGTGCGCAGCATCAGTTCCTGGCGGCGGTTATAGCGCAGCTCATCGGTGGCCGAGGCCAGGTTGAAGTCGCTGGCGGTGTCGCGCCACGGGCCGCGTTCGAAGCCGATCACATTAAGGCCGGTGTCAGCCAGTTCGTTGGCGATGATGGAGCCCGCCCAGCCGAGCCCGACAACCACAACGTCGGTGGAAGGTAATTTCTTGGCCATGGTGTTTAACCCTTCTTGTTCCAGGCGGAGCTGCCGATGATGGAAATCGGCGTGAGGTTCAGCTTCTGGTTATGCAGCCCGATGTAATCGCGGTAGTCGTAGCGCGCACCGGGGAAGCCGATCATTTTCCAGGCCACCATGTCGCGGTTGCCGCCGTAGATGGGGTCGGCGAAAAAGCCTTCCATGGTGTTGTCCAGCACCTGCTGGAAGAAGGCCTTGGCCTCGATGCCTTCCAGGGTAATGGCGCCTTTCTCCAGGTCGGTCAGCACCTGGTCGCGCTGCTCGGGGGGCAGGGCGCTGAAGTTTTTCTGGAATTTGCCTTGGCAATATTTGCTTAGCGCGGCCAGGCCGATGCGGTAGCGCTCGCGCGGCACCAGCGGCGACTGGTCGGCTTGCGCCGGGGTGCCGGGGGTGAAGGGGCCTTGCATATAGAGGCGGCCGAAGTCGCCGTAATCGCTAACCAGCTGGCGGTCGATAAATACCGCACAACCGGCGTCCTTGCCGCTGACGCTCAGGTCATCGGCGGGAATCAGTTGCTCGACTATGGCCTCTACTTCCAGCGCTTCCTCGGCGGTAAAGAACTGCCAGCCGGGGCTGTCGTAGTGCAGGGGACCGTTATGGTCGAAGGGCAGCCACTTGGGCGTGCCGATCACGGTGGCGGCCTGGGCGCTGGCGGCGGCACCGGCGGCCAGGGTGGTGGCGGAAGTCTTTAACAACTGCCGCCGGGTGAGGCCTTTGGATTGCTCGGTCATGCAGGGCTCCTGAGGCCAGGTACGCCACTGCGGGCACACCTGACACATTCAGTTCACGGTTGTAAGCGGGCCTGGCCAACAGCCAGGCGGGCTGAGCGGGTCGCGAAAGGTGGCAGGTGTTGCCCCTGGTGCGGATTAACGGCCAGGCGTTATCCGCGTTCGTCTAGTCCACGCGCCTTTTTAGAGTAGGGCGTGTGACAAAATGTTGCAGGTTTTAGCCGGGTA
>JBCECW010000081.1:9764-10263 GCA_039207785.1 Pseudomonas sp.
TATCTGTTACGTATTTCGTAATAATCCCGCGTTAGCATGCTGCCCGGTTGTTCGCTCTTGCCGTTGCACGTACTCTTGCATGGCACTTGGCCATCCAGTTGCATGGCTGTTGATTGCAAGTAGTGAATTTTTTATAGGGGCTCTTCTGGGGTTCCTGTTTGCAGCAGTCGTTTGGGTGTGCGTCAACAGGTTGTTTTCGGTTTGAAACTATCCAATTCAAGGACGAATGAAGTGCTCGAGTCTTATCTGCGCTGGGCGCCGGTTTTGAAGGGTGTGTTGGTTGTCTTGGGGGGATTACGCAGTTTTTAGCATTGCGTAGTCGTGAGTGTTTACCCCTGCGCTCTTGAACAGAGTGTGCAAGGCAGTTTGTGCCACCCAATAACGACCGGTTGAACAGGCATATGGTTAAGCAAAAGTTAAAGCAAGCACTGAGTGCCGTGATGGGCTCGGTTATTGGCTACGTTAAAAGAAAGCCCGCCTTAGTTGGGCAACTCAAACG
>JBCECW010000082.1:0-10191 GCA_039207785.1 Pseudomonas sp.
CTTCCGGCTTGCCGAACAGGCGCAGCGCGGTATCGGGCTCGCTCAGGGCAGCGCCCAGGTTGGCAAATGCGGTTTGCGTCGATTTGCCTTCCACCAGCACCACCGCCGACGCCGCTGGGCCCAGCTGGCGAATGGCGGGAATCGGCAGGCCCAGGATCGCGCGGGCATGCAGGGCGAATTCGGACAGGTCTTGCGAGATCAGGGTCACCAGGCCGGTGTCGTGCGGGCGCGGCGAGATTTCGCAGAACCATACCTGGTCGCCTTTGACGAACAGCTCCACGCCAAACAGGCCACGGCCACCCAGCGAACCGGTCACGGCCAGGGCAATGCGCTCGGCTTCGGCGCGCGCCTTGTCGCTCATTACCTGTGGCTGCCACGACTCCTGGTAGTCGCCCTTGACCTGACGATGGCCGACCGGCTGGCAGAAGGTGGTGCCGCCAATATGGCGCACGGTGAGCAAGGCAATTTCGTAATCGAAGTCGATAAAACCTTCCACGATCACCCGGCCCTTGCCGGCACGGCCACCAGCCTGGGCGTAGTCCCAGGCGGCTTGCAGGTCAGCGGCGCTTTTCAGCACGGACTGGCCTTTGCCCGAGGAACTCATGATCGGCTTGATCAGGCAGGGAAAGCCCAGCGCCTCGGTGGCAGCCTTGGCTTCTTCAAAGGTATCGGCAAAGCGGTACGGCGAGGTCGGCAGGCCCAGCTCTTCGGCGGCCAGGCGACGGATACCTTCGCGGTTCATGGTCAACTGCGCGGCGCGCGCGGTCGGGATCACGGTGTAGCCTTCGGTTTCCAGCTCGGCCAGGGTGGCGGTGGCGATGGCTTCGATTTCCGGCACGATGTAGTCCGGTTTCTCCAGCTCGATCACCGCACGCAGGGCGGCGCCGTCGAGCATGTCCACCACGTGACTGCGATGCGCCACCTGCATGGCCGGGGCATTCGGGTAACGGTCCACGGCGATCACTTCAACGCCCAGGCGCTGCAGCTCGATCACCACTTCCTTGCCCAGCTCACCCGAGCCACACAGCAAGACGCGCGTCGCGCTAGGCGACAAGGGGGTTCCGATACGAGGCATGAGGCTTTCCTTCACGTTGCAGTTTAAAAGGTAGGTATTCAAACGGGTTTGCCGGGCTCGCTCAGCAAGCCGCTGGCGCGCGCCCGCTGCAGGCAGTAGCCCAGCACCAGGCGACGCTCGGCATTGTCCATGCGCCCCCAGCGAATGATTTCATCGGCGGTACGCTGACAGCCGGTGCACACATCGTCGTCATCCAGTGCGCAGACACTGACACACGGCGAGCGCACCGGACGTTCGACTTCGTCCATCAGTCGTCTTGCTCGACCAGGTCGCGGGCGTAGCGCTGCGAATTATGAACGTAGTGGGCGGCGCTGGCTTCGAGCATTTTCTTCTGCGGCTCGGTCAGTTCACGCACCACCTTGCCGGGAGAGCCCATCACCAGCGAGCCATCGGGAATTTCCTTGCCTTCACCGATCAGCGAATTGGCGCCGATGATGCAGTGCTTGCCGATCTTGGCGCCGTTGAGGATCACCGCGTTGATGCCAATCAGGCTGTACTCGCCCACCGTGCAGCCATGCAGCATGGCGTTATGGCCAATGGTGACGCCGGTGCCGATATTCAGCGGAAAGCCCATATCGGTGTGCATCACGGTGCCGTCCTGCACATTGCTGTTCTCGCCGATATGAATCAGCTCGTTGTCGCCACGCAGCACGGCGTTGAACCAGACGCTGACACCCTTCTCCAGCTTGACCTTGCCCACCAGCGTGGCATTGGGCGCGACCCAGCTTTCGGGATGGGTTTCGACGCTCGACTGTCCCAAGCGGTATTTCATCAATGATCTCCTTCAGGCTGCTCTGAACGGCTCAGCTCAAGCTGATGTAATGGTCCGGTGGCTGATGCAGCGAAATCCCGGCGTCGTAGAGCAGGTTGACCAGCTCCACCACCATGATTGCCGTCAGCCCCCAGATCTTGTATTCGCCGTAGCGGTAGCTGGGCACGTACCAGTCGCGCCCACGGTAGTCGATACGGTGGGTGACCTCGCGGGGGTCGGTGCGGAAGAACTCCAGCGGCACGCTGAACACCGCGGCAATTTCACCGTCGTTGGCCTGGTAGTCGACAAAGTCCGGCACCACCCCCACATAGGGCGTGACCTGGATGCCATGGCGCGACACCAGGCTGCTCAGCGGCCCGATCACTTCCACCAGGCCCGGCGGCAAGCCGATTTCTTCCTGGGCTTCGCGCAGGGCGGTGGCGACCAGGTCGCTGTCTTCGGGATCACGGCGGCCGCCCGGAAAGGCCACTTCGCCGCCATGGGTCGAGAGCCCACTGGCGCGCAAGGTAAGCACCAGCTCGGGGCTGTCACTGCGGGTAATCGGCACTAAAACGGCGGCTTCTGGAAAGCTCCGGTCGGTGCCCAGAACGACTGGCTGGTAGTCGCGCACGCGCTGGAGCATCTCATCGAGCATGGGGCGTTCTCGGTCTTTTGTTCTGCCGGGCATGATGGCATGAAAGCACGAAACTGCCCACGCCCGGAGCCGAGTCGTCCGGCAGTTGGCGGCCATGCCTTGCTCGCCGCCGCCGCGCACGCGAAGATGCGCGACACAGCCGCAACCCAGCCCCAGGAGACGGGATGAAATTTTGCAGCCAGTGCGGCAATTCGGTGTCGCAACGCATCCCCGATGGCGATAGCCGCCCACGTTATGTGTGCGATGAATGCCAGACCATCCATTACCAGAACCCGCGTATCGTCGCCGGCTGCCTGCCGGTGTGGGGCCAGCAGGTGTTGCTCTGCCGTCGCGCCATCGAGCCGCGCCGGGGCTACTGGACGCTGCCTGCCGGCTTTATGGAAAACGGCGAAACCATGGCCGAGGCCGCCATGCGCGAAACCGCCGAAGAAGCCTGTGCCCGCGTGCACAACCTCGAGCTGTACGGCATGTACGACCTGCCGCATATCAGCCAGGTGTATGTGTTTTTCCGCGCCGAGCTGACGGACCTGAACTTTGCCGTCGGTGAAGAAAGCCTGGAGGTGCGGCTGTTCGATGAGGCCGATATCCCTTGGTCCGAGCTGGCTTTCCCGACCGTAGGTCGTACCTTAGAATGCTTTTTCGCCGACCGGGTCGCTCAACACTTCCCGGTGCGCAACGAGCCACTAGAAGCTCTGCGCCCACACTTCCCGGCTGCTTATAAACCGAGCAGCATTTAACCCCACAACATATCGGGCTGCCGCCGGCGGCCCACACTGGAACTGCATCAATGCGTTGGTTGTTAGCCGTTGTCTGCCTGTCGTTTGCGGCGCTCGCGCCTGCCTCCACCACCGTGACCCTGGACGGCAAGCCCGTGGACAAGGTGCTGGTGATGAAGGCCGAGCACAAGCTGGTCTTGCTTAACCGCGGCGAGCCGCTGAAAACCTACCGCATCTCCCTGGGCAAGAAACCCAAGGGCCCCAAGCAGCGCGAAGGCGACAGCCGCACCCCCGAAGGCTACTACTGGATCGACTGGCGCAAGACCAGCGACAAGTACAACCTGGCCATGCATATCTCCTACCCCAACATCAAAGACCAGGCCAACGCACGCAAGGAAGGGGTACCGCCAGGCGGCATGATCATGATCCACGGTACGCCGATCGACGATGAATACCCGGAGTGGTACTTCCACACGCTGGATTGGACCGAAGGCTGTATCGCGATGAAAAACGACGATATGCGTGAGGTGTGGAGCTTGGTGAAAGACGGCACCTTGATCGAGATTCGGCCGTAACTGGTGCGCGGAGCGCACCCTACGATTGCGATGTAGACAACGAAATCGAGCTCGACGCGAGCTCGTAGGGTGCGCTCCGCGCACCAAGCGATTTCAAATCAAAAGACCAGATCCGATAATCGCCAGACCTCGAACGCCGGGGTTTCATACGGATGCGCCTGGCGCAGCGCTTTGACTGCGTCGTGAATCAGCTCATCCGCCACCACCAGCTCCACCTTCCATTCGGCGACATGCTCAAGCACGCCGGCCTGGCCGATAAAGGCGCTGCTGCCTGCCAACGGGCGAAATTGCCCTTGCCCCAATGCCTGCCAGCAGCAACTGTCGTAATTCCCTATGCGTCCCGCCCCCGCTCCAAACACCGCTTTCTTTACTGCGTCCAGATGGCTTTCCGGAACGTAAAAACACAGCTTGTACATCGTGGTCTCCACGGAGCATTCGCATGCCACACCCATGCAGGAAACTGGCGCCAAATTGTCAGCGCGCAGTGATGGCATATTGCCTCACCAGCAGGGCCAGGTGCAATTTCACAATGCGTGTTGGAGTACGCGAACGTCGCAAGTGTTCAACGCCAGGCAAGACTTGCTGGCTATAAGCCCGACCAGAAACGTCGCCACTTGGCCCGCCACGATGGCGCCGGGACGTTATGGCTGCCATCGCAAAACGGCAGGTTGTCGGACTGCCCACAGCGGCACAGCAGCAGACGCTGCTCGCGCTTGGCGGTATAGCTCAGGGCGTTTTCACAGTCACGGGTACAGTCCGGCGAGGGGGCCGCCTGCCCGCAGGTGCACAACCGCAAGGTGGCGCCTGCTGCCAGCAGGCGCACCTCGGGAAGTGTGGGAGTGGTCATCGACCGCAGGGCCAGCGGCTATCACCTGGGGCGATAGCCGCCTTGCATCAGTTAACCCAGACGCGGGCGTTGCGGAACATGCGCATCCAGGCGCCGTCTTCGTTCCACTCGTCCGGCTTCCAGGAGTTCTGTACGGCGCGGAACACCCGCTCCGGGTGCGGCATCATGATGGTCACGCGGCCGTCGCGGCTGGTCAGGCCGGTGATACCACGCGGCGAACCGTTGGGGTTGGCCGGGTAGTTTTCGGTGACCTTGCCGTGGTTGTCGATAAAGCGCAGCGACACACAGCCGGACAGGTCCGCTTCCAGCAACGCCTCTTCGCTTTCGAATTCGGCATGGCCTTCACCGTGGGCGATGGCGATCGGCATACGCGAACCGGCCATATCACGCAGGAAGATCGACGCCGACTCCTGCACCTGCACCATGGCAACCCGCGCTTCGAACTGCTCCGAGCGGTTGCGTACAAAGTGCGGCCAGAACTCGCTGCCCGGCACCAGCTCGCGCAGGTTGGACATCATCTGGCAACCGTTGCACACGCCGAGGGTGAAGCTGTCTTTACGCTCGAAGAAGCCGCTGAAGGCATCGCGGGCGCGGCTGTTGAACAGCACCGACTTGGCCCAGCCTTCACCGGCACCCAGCACGTCGCCGTAGGAGAAGCCGCCACAGGCCACCAGGCCTTTGAACTCTTCCAGGCTGACGCGGCCGGCGAGGATATCGCTCATATGCACGTCGATGGCGTTAAAACCGGCGCGGTCGAAGGCTGCCGCCATTTCCACCTGGCCATTGACGCCCTGCTCGCGCAGCACGGCCACTTGCGGACGTACATTTTTCTTGATGTAAGGCGCGGCGATGTCCTGGTTGACGTCGAAACCGAGCTTGACGCTCAGGCCAGGGTTGGCTTCGTCCAGCAGCACGTCGTATTCCTGCTCGGCGCACTCGACGTTGTCACGCAGACGCTGCACCTGGTAGCTGGTGGCTGCCCACTCGCGTTGCAGCAGACGACGCTCGCCGGTGAACACCTGCTGGTCGTTGAAGCTGATCTTCACTTCGGCATTGTTCAGCGGCTGGCCGATCACGGCCACGCAGTCGCCCAGGCCCGCTGCACTGAATTGCGCCAGCACTTCCGGGGTAGCGTCCTGGCGAACCTGGATCACCGCGCCCAGCTCTTCGTTGAACAGCACGGCGGCCAGCTCTTCGCGGCTGTGGGCCACAGTGTCGAGGACGATGTTCAAGCCGCAGTGACCGGCGAAGGCCATTTCCAGCACGCTGACCAGCAGGCCACCGTCGGAACGGTCGTGGTACGCCAGCAGGGTGCCGTCGGCATTCAAGCCCTGGATCACGGCGAAGAAAGCCTTGAGGTCTTCGGCATCGTCGACGTCCGGCGCCTGGCGCGCCAATTGACCGTACACCTGGGCCAGGATCGAGGCGCCCATGCGGTTCTGGCCACGGCCGAGGTCGATCAGGATCAGGTCGGTCTCGCCCTTGTCCATGCGCAGTTGCGGGGTCAGGGTCTGGCGGATATCCACCACCGGGGCAAAGCCGGACACGATCAGCGACAGCGGCGAGGTCACGCTCTTGTCGGCGCCCTCTTCGCTCCAGCGGGTTTTCATCGACATCGAGTCTTTGCCCACTGGAATGGTGATACCCAGTTCCGGGCACAGCTCCATCCCGACCGCTTTCACGGTGTCGTACAAGCGGGCGTCTTCACCGGGGTGGCCGGCAGCCGACATCCAGTTGGCCGACAGCTTGATATCGGACAGCTTGCCGATGCGCGCCGCCGCCAGGTTGGTCAGGGTTTCGCCAATGGCCATACGGCCGGACGCCGGGGCATTGAGCAGGGCCAGCGGCGTGCGCTCACCCATGGCCATGGCTTCACCGGTGTACACATCGAAGCTGGTGGCGGTGACGGCGCAGTCGGCCACCGGCACTTGCCACGGACCAACCATCTGGTCGCGGGCAACCAGACCGGTAATGGTGCGGTCACCGATGGTGATCAAAAAGCTTTTGCTGGCCACGGCCGGGTGATGCAGCACGCGCTCGATGGCTTCGCCGAGGTCGAGGCTGGCGGCGTCGAAGTCATCGCCCAGCTCGGCTTCACGGGTGGCCGAACGGTGCATGCGCGGGGCCTTGCCCAGCAGCACTTCCAGCGGCATATCGACGGCGTTGTTGCCGAAATGGCTGTCGGCCACAGTCAGTTGCGGCTCGGCCAGCGCTTCACCGACTACGGCAAACGGGCAACGCTCGCGCTCGCAGATGGCTTTGAAGGTCTCGAAGTCGGCGGCATCAACGGCCAGCACATAACGTTCCTGGGACTCGTTGCACCAGATCTCGTGCGGGGCCATGCCCGGCTCGTCGTTGGGCACGGCGCGCAGTTCGAAACGGCCGCCACGGCCACCGTCGTTGACCAGCTCCGGGAAGGCGTTGGACAAACCGCCGGCACCGACGTCGTGGATAAAGCTGATGGGGTTCTTCTCGCCCAGCTGCCAGCAGCGGTCGATCACTTCCTGGCAGCGGCGCTCCATTTCCGGGTTTTCCCGTTGCACGGAGGCGAAGTCGAGGTCAGCCGAGCTGGCGCCGGTGGCCATCGACGAGGCAGCACCGCCGCCCAGGCCGATCAGCATGGCCGGGCCGCCCAGCACGATCAGCTTGGAGCCGACGGTGATCTCGGCTTTTTGTACGTGTTCGGCGCGGATGTTGCCCATACCGCCGGCGAGCATGATCGGCTTGTGGTAGCCGCGCACTTCGTCGCCGCGCGGGGTGGTGATGTTTTGTTCGAAGGTACGGAAGTAACCGGTCAGGGCCGGGCGACCGAACTCGTTGTTGAACGCGGCGCCGCCGAGCGGGCCTTCGATCATGATGTCCAGCGCGGTAACGATGCGCTCAGGCTTGCCGTACGGGGTTTCCCACGGTTGTTCGAAGCCTGGGATCTGCAGGTTGGACACGGTGAAACCGGTGAGGCCAGCCTTGGGCTTGGCGCCACGGCCGGTAGCGCCTTCGTCACGGATCTCGCCGCCGGAACCGGTGGACGCACCTGGGAACGGGGCAATGGCAGTCGGGTGGTTGTGGGTTTCCACCTTCATCAGGATATGCACCGGCTCCTGCACCGCGCCGTATTGGCGGGTTTCGGCGTTCGGGAAGAAACGCCCGGCAACCGAACCTTCGATAACGGCGGCGTTGTCTTTATAAGCAGAAAGAACCCCGTCGCTGTGCATCTGGAAGGTGTTCTTGATCATGCCGAACAGGCTTTTTTCCTGGTTCTCGCCGTCGATATCCCAGCTGGCATTGAAGATCTTGTGGCGGCAGTGCTCGGAGTTGGCCTGGGCGAACATCATCAGTTCGATGTCGTGCGGGTTGCGCCCCAGGTCATTGAAGCTCTTGACCAGGTAGTCGATCTCGTCCTCGGCCAGGGCCAGGCCCAGGTCCTGGTTGGCCTGCTCCAGCGCGGCGCGGCCACCACCGAGCACGTCCACCGCGGTCAGCGGCCGGGGCTGGGCATGGCTGAACAGTGCCGAGGCCTCTTCCAGGCTGCTCAGCACCAGCTGGGTCATGCGGTCATGCAGCACGGCGGCGACGGCCGCCAGATCGTCTGCCGACAGTTCGCCGGTGACGTAGTAGGCGATGCCGCGCTCCAGACGCTGGATCTTGGCCAGGCCGCAGTTGCGGGCGATGTCGCTGGCCTTGCTGGACCAGGGCGAGATGGTGCCGAAACGCGGAATGGTCAGCAGCAGCTTGCCGCTGGGCTCCTGTACCGGCACGCTCGGGCCGTACTTGAGCAGACGCGCCAGCACCTGTTCCTCGTCGGCGTTGAGTACGCCGGTGACGTCGGCGAAATGCGCGAACTCGGCGTACAGCCCGGTCACGGCCGGCACCTTGCTGGTCAGTTGCTCGAGCAATTTGCCATGGCGGAAAGCGGAAAGGTCGGGAGCGCCGCGCAGAATCAACATCGTCGGAACAGCCTCTGGGGAAGGGGTGTACTTGGAGGCCGTGCATTCTAGCCTAAAGCAACGCCTGCGGCACCTGTGCCTGGGTGCTTTCGAGACGGGCGAGCGCTAGCAGAGAAGCGCAGCGCTGTCGAGATATGGCGGCGCAGTCGCTTTGCGTATACTGCGCCGATGTTTGCACGACCTGCGATACGCATGCGTTGCGCCACAGGGCTGTTGGCGATTGCTACCCTCCTCATGCTCGGTGGCTGCGGTGAAGAACCCAGCGTACTCGAGCAGGTCAAGGCGGAGGGTGAGCTGCGCGTGGTCACCCGAAACAGTCCGGCCACCTATTTCCAGGACCGCAACGGCGACACCGGCTTCGAATACGAGCTGGCCGAACGCTTCGCCACCGACCTCGGCCTGGAACTGAAGATCGAGACCGCCGACAACCTCGACAGCCTGTTCGCCAGCCTCGGCCGCCCCAACGGCCCGGTGCTGGCTGCAGCGGGCCTGGTGGAAACACCGCTGCGGCAGAGCCAGGCACGCTTCTCCATTCCTTATCTGGAAGTCACCCCGCAGATCGTCTATCGCCAGGGCCAGCCTCGCCCGACCAAGGCCGAAGACCTGATCGGCAAGCGTATTCTGGTGCTGGCGGGCAGCAGCCATGCGGAGCATCTGGCGCGCCTCAAGCTGGAACTGCCGGAGCTGAATTTCGAGGAATCCGACGCCGTCGAGGTCGTCGACCTGCTGCGCATGGTCGATGAAGGGCAGATCGACCTGACCCTGGTGGACTCCAACGAACTGGCGATGAACCAGGTGTACTTCCCCAACGTGCGCGTCGCCTTCGACCTCGGCGACAGCAACCATATGCGCTGGGCCGTGGCCGCCGGCGAAGACGACAGCCTGCTGCTGGAAGTCAATGCCTTCCTCGAGCGCGTCGAGGCCAACGGCACCCTGCAGCGCCTGAAAGAGCGCTACTACGGCCATGTCGACGTGCTCGGCTACGTTGGCGCCTACACCTTCGCCCAGCACCTGCAGAAGCGCCTGCCACGTTACGAACAGATGTTCCGCCAGGCCGGTCGCAGCAACCAGGTGGACTGGCGCCTGCTCGCCGCCATGGGCTACCAGGAATCGCTGTGGCAGCCCAACGCCACCTCCAAGACCGGCGTACGCGGCCTGATGATGCTGACCCAGCGCACCGCGCAGTCGGTCGGCGTCTCCAACCGCCTCGACCCCAAGCAGAGCATCGAAGGTGGCGCGCGCTACTTCATCAAGGTCTACAACCAGTTGCCGGAAGCCATCGCCGAGCCGGACCGCACCTGGTTCGCCCTGGCCGCCTACAACGTCGGCGGCGGCCACCTGGAAGATGCGCGCAAGCTCACCGAAGCCGAAGGGCTGGACCCGAACAAATGGGCCGACGTGCAGAAGATCCTGCCGCGCCTGGCGCAGAAGCAGTGGTACAGCAAGACCCGCTACGGCTATGCCCGCGGCGGCGAGCCGGTGCATTTCGTGCGCAACATCCGTCGCTACTACGACATCCTCACCTGGGTGACCCAGCCGCAGCTGGAAGGCCCGGCGGCCGAGGGCAACTTGCAGGTGCCGGGGATCAACAAGGACAAGCCGGCGCAACCCACGTCGCCGATGTAAGG
>JBCECW010000083.1:0-10178 GCA_039207785.1 Pseudomonas sp.
GCCATCGAGCACGCCGTTCTGGTAGGAGCGACGCTTGGCCGCCTCCAGGGTTTTTTCATCCGCAAACAGCATGGCTGGGCTTTCGATCTGGCTGTCCAGCAGGCTGACCATATAGGTGGCGCTGCTGACTTTGCGCAGTTGCCGCTTGGCCTGCAGATGGCCTTGCAGGGCAGCAATGGTCAGGCCGCCGGCGCAGGCGCCAATCAGGTTGACCTCCTTGCTGCCGGTGATGGCGCGGGCCACATCGGTGGCCGCTTCCAGCGCCTGCACATAGCTCGACAGACCCCACTCGCGGTGCCGGGCATCGGGGTTGCGCCAGCTGACCATAAACACCTGCAGGCCGTTTTTCAGGCAGTACTGCACAAAGCTCTTTTCCGGGCTCAAGTCGAAGATATAGAACTTGTTGATTTGCGGCGGCACGATCACCAAGGGCTTCGCGTACTGCTTTTCGCTCATGGGCTTGTACTGGATCAGCTCCAGCATCTCGTTGCGAAACACCACCGAGCCCGGGGTGGTCGCCAGGTTGCGGCCCACCTCGAAGGCCTTCTTGTTGACCTGGCGGGGCATGCCGCTGTTGTGCAGCAGGTCGTCGTAGAGGTGACGCATGCCTTTGAAAATGCTGGTGCCGCCACTGTTGAGCAGCTCCTTGATGGCCAGCGGGTTGAGCACGCTATTGGATGGCGCCAGCGCATCGCCCAGCAAGGTGGCGATAAAACGTGCGCGGGTGCGGTCGTCGGCCGGCAGGTCGCTTTCTTCGATCCAGCGATGCAGCTGCTGCTGCCAGGCCAGGTAGGCCTGCAGGCTGCGTTTGTAGAACGGATTGAGTTGCCAGGTAGGGTCGGCAAAGCGGGCATCGTTGGGGTTGGTCTTGTGCAGCGTGTCGCCGATCAATACCCGGCCCAATTGCCCGCCCAGGGCCAGCGCGTGCTTGGCACTGTATACCGGGCGGCGCAGACCCTGGAGCGCCAGGGTGCGCACGGTGCTCAGTACATCGCGCCCGCGCAAACCCATTACCGCATTTTGCACATTCATTTTATCGGCCGGTGGGGTCACCGGCGTGGGCACAGATTTGTCTCGCATGGGGCAACACTCCGTCGTCAAACCAGCAAGGGACTCAACGTCAAATTGGTACAGAGCAAAGCCTGTACCAAGGCGCGCCGGAGGTGCATTCCAGACAACCGCGCAAAAAACTCAAGGGGGTAAGCCCGGCGCCCTATTGGGTCGGGCGTGCACTGCTCGAACTGAATCAGTGCGCGCCGCCGGGCTGTTGTTGGATCAGTGATCGCGAACCGGCGCTGGCGTCGGTTGGGGGTGCATCACCGCACGTTGGCGTTCCTCTTGTAAGAATTTCATGATGATTGGCGCGACCGCTTCGGCCCGCGTAATCAGGAACAAGTGACCATCGTCGATCACGTGCAGTTCCGAGTTGGGAATTCTCCAGGCTAGCAGACGCATATTGATCAGGGGGATCAACGGGTCATCATCGCCGGCCAATACCAACGTTGGTTGGGTGATCTTGTGCAGCCAGTGCACGCTGGTCCAACCCAGGCCCGCAAACAGTTGCCAGTAGTAGCCCAGCTTGCCGGAGGAGCGCACTTTGCTGGCATGGGCCATGGCCAGGTTGGGGTCGCGGCGGAAGGCGCCGCCGTAGATGTCCGGGGCGATCTGTACGCCATAGGAAGGCTGCACATAGCGTCGCGGGCTGGCCATGCGCCACAGCACCCGCGGCTTGCCCGGCACCATCACCGCGCCAGCGGAGGTGGCGGCAAGCACCAATTTTTTGCAGCGTTCGGGATAGTCATGGGCGAACTGTTGCGCCAGGGCGCCGCCCCAGGACACGCCGATGGCATTCACCTGGCCGTAGTCGAGGTAATCGAGCATCCGCGCCGCGAGCTTGGCCAGGCCGGGAAAACGGTAGGGTTGGTTGGGGGTGGAGGAACCGCCCACGCCGGGGACGTCGAAGGCAATCACTTCGAGGTCGGGGTCCAGCGCGGCCACGAACGGGAAGACCAGTTCCAGGTTGGCGCCAATGCCGTTGAAAATCAGCAACGGCGTCAGGTGCGGCTTGCCGGGACGGACCGCCGTGCGAATGGTTTGCCCATCAAGGTCGATGGTGCGGAAAACAAATGGTAACGGCATGCGCTAGCCCTATGGGTGACCCTATGAAGCTCTGGCGGCGCCGTCCCGCGCGCCTGGCCAGAATAACGAAGCGTGCTCCTTGCTGACTTCGTAAAGGCTGCCAGCGCCTTGCGGGCGCTGACAGCGAGCGGCACATCCAGGTGCCGCGGGCTGTGTAGGCAGTGAATCCTGTTACCTGATCCCCTCGTAAACGATGACGGTGTGTGGTTGCAGTTTTACCTGCACCGCCTAGCGTTCGTGAACGTAGGTGCCCGGCGATGCCTCGCCCGGCGTATAGCTCTTGTTACCCAGCGTAGCCGGGGCCTTTTTCAATTTCCCCGAACGATCGGCCAGCCACTTTTGCCAATGCAGCCACCAGGAGTCGGTGTGCTTGGTGGCATCTTCCTGCCAGGCCTTCGGGCATTCCGGCAGCTCGCCCTCGCTGGTGGAGAAGCGCGCCTTGGGGTTGCCCGGCGGGTTGAGAATGCTTTGGATATGCCCGCTGTTGGACAGCACGAACTCGATCTTGCCGCCGAACAAACGCGCCGAGCGGTAGCAGGCTTCCCACGGCGTGATGTGGTCGTTGGTGCCAGCCAGGCTGAAGATATCGGCCGTGACCCGTTTCAGGTCGATGGGCGTGCCGCAGACTTCCAGGGCATCCGGGCGGGTCAGCGGGTTGGTCTTGAACAGCTCGATCAGGTCGCCGTGGAAGGCGGCCGGCAGGCGCGTGGTGTCGTTGTTCCAGTAGAGGATATCGAACACCGGCGGCTCGTTGCCGAGCAGGTAGTTGTTGACCCAGTAGTTCCAGATCAGGTCGTTGGGGCGCATCCAGGCGAACACCTTGGCCATGTCGCTGCCTTCCAGCACGCCGGCCTGGTAGGACCGACGCTTGGCCGCTTCCAGGGTCTGTTCGTTGACGAACAGCGCGACCTGGGTGTCGAGCTTGGTGTCGAGCACACTTACCAGCAGGGTCAGGGCATTGACCTTCTTCTCGCCAATCGCCTCGTAGTGGCCCAGCAGCGCAGCGGTGGTAATACCGCCGGAGCAGGCGCCGAGCATATTCACGTCTTTGGCACCGGTGATGGCCAGGATCACCTCGATGGCTTCTTTCAGGGCCTCGATATAGGTCGACAGGCCCCACTCGCGCTGCGCCTTGGTGGGGTTGCGCCAGCTGACGATAAAGGTCTGGATGCCATTGCGCAGGCAGAAGCGCGCCAGGCTTTTTTCTTGCGAGAGGTCGAAGACGTAGAACTTGTTGATCTGCGGCGGCACCACCATCAGCGGGCGTTCATGCACCTGCTCGGTAGTGGGCTTGTACTGGATCAGTTCCAGCAGGTTGTTGCGAAACACCACCGAGCCTTCGCTCAGGGCCAGGTTCTTGCCCACCTCGAAGGCGTCCATATTGACCTGGCTGGGCATGCCGCCGTTGTTGACCAGGTCTTTGGCCAGATGGCTGAGACCGTCGAGCAGGCTTTTGCCGCCGGTTTCGAAAAAGCGCTTGAGCGCGGCCGGGTTGGCCATGCTGTTGCTGGGCGCCATGGCTTCGGTCAGCAGGTTGATGACGAAGTGACCGCGGCTGATATCGGTCTCCGACAGATTGCTGTGCTCAACCCAGCTGTGCAGTTCTTTGCGCCAGGCCAGGTAGCTTTGCAGGTAGCGCTTGTACAGAGGGTTCTGGCTCCAGGCCGGGTCGGCGAAACGTTTGTCGCCCGCCTCGGATTCCAGGTCGGAACTGCCGAGAAGGACGTTTTTCAGTTCAATGCCCAGGTGGGCAAGGTGCTTGGCACTGTGCAGCGGTTGCTTATAGGCCTGCGCGAGAATCATGCGGGCAGAAGCGAGAATGTCTTTTCCACGTAGGCCAATGACAGGATTGAGCCCAAGGGTGTTATCCGAGGCCTGGCGTTGCAGGTCTTCATTATTTTTGTTGCTCATCAACGACGCTCCATTGTCCTGAGGCTGATACCGGCATGCTGCTGTGCGCGGACACAGGGCTTTAGCGCCTAGTACTGCTCGGGTTACCGGGGGCGGAGCTAGCTCCGCTTCATTCTTTGCATCTGACACAGTCAAATGCACGGAACCTGCCAGGTAGTGGTTACCCGAGTTTCAGCGTTTGCGCAAGCAGGCCAGTCACTTGGCCAAGCGCAGCGGGGAGTATGCCGGGGGGATTTAGAAAGTTCGCCCTAACCTGCTGGAAGGGTCGAGCTAGAGCATCAGCTTGACCACGGATTCGGCCGGGTCGCGGGACTTTCCGGCGCGTGCAAGCTCTTCGAGATAATCCGCCCAGAGTGCGTCCTGGCGTTGCGCCAGTTGCTCGAGGTAGTCCCATGTGAACAATCCGCTGTCGTGCCCGTCGTCGAAGCACAACTTTAGTGCGTACTGACCGGCCGGTTCTATCTTGCTCAAGCCCACACCCAATTTGCCGAATTGCAGAATCGGTTTGCCATGGCCCTGCACCTCGGCCGAGGGCGAATGCACACGCAAGAATTCCGCAGGCAGGGTGTAGCTTTCGTTGCTGCCATATTTCAGCGTGAGGGTTTTCGAGGCTTTGTGCAGTTCGATGGCGGAGGGGATACGCATGGTGTTTTGGCTCTGGAAATAATGTGTAGGAGCCAGCTTGCTGGCGAAGCTCTGCGATAAAGATCATGAGCTTCGCCAGCAAGCTGGCTCCTACGAGGGCCTAGCGTTAGAGAATGTAGCGCGACAGGTCTTCGTCCTGCGCCAATTCACCCAGGTGGCTGTTCACGTACTCGGCGTCGATGCTGATGGCCTGGCCGTTCTGGCTACCGGCCAGGTCGGCGGCGCTGAAGGACACTTCTTCGAGCAACCGTTCGAGCAGGGTGTGCAGGCGACGGGCACCGATATTCTCGGTTTTCTCGTTCACCTGCCAGGCAATCTCGGCCAGGCGCTTGATACCGTCGGCAGCGAACTCGATGCTCAGCCCTTCAGTTTGCAGCAGCTCGCGGTATTGCTCGGTGAGCGAGGCGTGCGGCTCGGTAAGGATGCGCTCGAAGTCATTCGGGGTCAGTGCCTTGAGTTCGACACGAATCGGCAGGCGGCCTTGCAGTTCGGGCACCAGGTCGCTGGGCTTGCTCAGGTGGAAGGCGCCGGAAGCGATAAACAGGATATGGTCGGTTTTGACCATGCCCAGCTTGGTGTTCACCGTGCAGCCCTCGATCAGCGGTAGCAGGTCGCGCTGCACACCTTCGCGGGACACATCGGCGCCGCCGACATTGCCGCGCTTGGCCACCTTGTCGATTTCGTCGATAAACACGATGCCGTGCTGCTCGACGGCTTCCAGGGCCTGGGCTTTCAGTTCTTCCTCGTTGACCAGGCGCGCGGCTTCTTCGTCACGCACCAGTTTCAGCGCTTCCTTGACCTTGAGCTTGCGGGCTTTTTTCTTGCCCTTGCCCATGGTGGAGAACAGGTTTTGCAGCTGGTTGGTCATTTCTTCCATGCCCGGCGGGGCCATGATTTCCACGCCGCCTGGCACTTCGGAGAGTTCGATCTCGATGTCCTTGTCGTCCAGCTGGCCTTCGCGCAGGCGCTTTCTGAACAGTTGGCGGGTGTTGGAATCGCTGCTCGGCGCCGGGTCTTCGTTAAAGCCCACGCGCGCGGGCGGCAGCAGGGCGTCGAGAATGCGCTCCTCGGCTGCGTCTTCGGCGCGATGACGGACCTTGGTCATTTCCTGTTCGCGCAGCATCTTGATCGCGGCATCGGCCAGGTCGCGAATGATCGACTCGACGTCACGGCCGACATAGCCGACTTCGGTGAATTTGGTCGCTTCCACCTTGAGGAAAGGGGCATTGGCCAGCTTGGCCAGGCGGCGGGCGATTTCGGTTTTACCGACGCCGGTAGGGCCGATCATCAGGATGTTTTTCGGGGTTACTTCGGCGCGCAGCTCGGCGGGCAGTTGCATCCGGCGCCAGCGGTTGCGCAGGGCAATGGCCACGGCACGCTTGGCTTCGTCCTGGCCGATGATATGGCGGCTCAGTTCGTGAACAATTTCGCGGGGAGTCATGGGCATGGCAATGGTCGGGCCTCAGACAGCGAGGTCCAGCTCCTCGATAGTCAGGTTGTGATTGGTAAATACACAGATATCGCCGGCGATACCCAGGGCGGTTTCGGCCACTTCGCGGGCGCCGAGTTCACTGTGCATCAGCAGGGCGCGGGCGGCAGCCTGCGCGTAGGGACCGCCGGAACCCATGGCGATCAGGCCATCTTCGGGCTCCACCACGTCGCCGTTGCCGGTAATGATCAGCGAGGCATCCTTGTTGGCCACCGCCAGCATGGCTTCCAGGCGGCTGAGGGAGCGATCGGTACGCCACTCTTTGGCCAGTTCGACGGCCGCGCGTACCAGGTGGCCCTGGTGTTTTTCCAGCTGGCCTTCAAAGCGTTCGAAGAGGGTAAAGGCGTCGGCGGTAGCGCCGGCGAAACCGGCAATCACCTGGCCGTGGTACAGGCGGCGAACCTTTTTCGCATTGCCTTTCATCACGGTGTTGCCGAGGGAAACCTGGCCGTCGCCGCCCATGACGACTTTGCCGTGGCGACGAACTGAAACGATGGTGGTCAAGGGAGAGTCTCCACGCAGGGGGCGAAAGTGCCCTAGTGAAAACTCATATGGGGGAGGGGGTTGGGCATTTCAACCGGTAGCTGTAACGCCTGGGAAAAGTCCTGCGGATTGCCCGTCACTGAAACAGGCGGCAGGTGGCAAAAAAACAGCGAGGCCGAAGCCTCGCTGTGTCAGTTACCGCTTATCAGGTTGTGATCAATCGCGAGTCCACGCCATTTGCCAGTGGGAACCGCTGCCCGGTTCGTACTGGGTAGCCGTGGTGCTCCATTGGTTGCAGTAGCCGGTGTAAGGCCACGGTTTGCAGGTGTAGACGTTGCCATCGCGGGCAAGCACCTTGGTGCCGGCTTTGTAGCTCTTCAGGCCGTTGGGGAACACAAAGTCGTGTTTGCCGGCGCTCGGAGCCTCGATGGTGAAGCGGTGGGTTTGTTGCAGCGGTTCGCCCTTCTCGGGCTTGGCCACAACCACCAGGTCATAGATGCCACCTGCCGGGTTGCGCAGGGTGATCATCATATGCGGCGAGGTGCTGCCCGGCGCGCTTTGCTCGTAGGCAATGCTTTCACCCTTGGCGTTGAACACCGTGGCATCGACGGTGTATGGCCCACCTTGGGTCAAGGCATTGAAGTGCAGCTGGGTCATGCCGCCCTGAACCTTGTAGGTGCTCTCCAGACCATCGAGTTGCAGGCTGCCGACAACGCCTGGCTGCGCCTGGACCTTCTGGATTTCTACCCGTACGACATCGCTGCCGGTCTTGGCATAGAAGGTGTTCTTGCCGTAGTTAGGCACCACTTCGTTATTGGTGTTGAGCTCGCCCAGCAGGTAGCCGGCGTTGGCCTTGGCGATTTTCTGCGCCAGCAGGAACGGCCAGGTATTGGCCTGGGCTTGCTCTTCGGTGTCGATGGTCAGCGAGGTGGCGCGGTTGGTCTGTTCGCCATTGGCGGTAAACACGCGGGTGCTGACGGTGTCGCCCACTTGCAGCGGCTCAGGCTGCACGGTGCCGATATTGGCCCAGGCGATGGCTGGCACGGTGGGTTTGTCCGGGTTTTCCGGGGTGGTGGTGCCGCCGCCAGTGCCGCTGATATTGACGTCGATCACTTGGTAGAAAGTGGCCGCGGTGTCGGCGATTTTCCAGGTCGCCAGGATGACGTGGTAGCCGGTGTGGTCGGCCGGGATATTGACGCGGTGGGTGGTGGTGCCACGGCTGGGCGGACGCACGCCATTGGCGTCTTCCTGCAGCAGCGGTTTCAGTTCGAAGGAGTCGCGGGTCAGCGGCTTGTTGGGGTTCCAGTCTTTCTTGGTGATATAGAACTGGTAGTAGGCGGTGGCATGGCCGGCGGTGTAGCGCCAGACGAAATCGTTAGGGCCGGGTTTGATCTGGTTCTTGGCCCAGCGGGTGGCGGACTGCTCGTTGAGTTGACCGAAACCGGCCATACCGGCAGCGGCAATGGTGCCGTCAGCAGGACCGCACTGGGTGAAGTCGCCGGAGCAGTAGCTGCCGTTGTAGTGGTGATTGACCGAGGGGCTGTATTCAAGGCTTTGCGGCTCGTAGGCCACGCTGCCGCAGTTGGTGTTCTGGTTGCCTGCCGTGGCGGTGCAGAGCAGGGCGCGGGATTTGGGTTGTTCGACGTAACCGTGGGCGAACGACTGTTGGGCGGTAAGGGTTGCCAAGCCCACCAGTACCAGGAAAGACAACCGGCTCAGGGGGTGGCGTGGTGATGACTTATGCATGATAAGCGACCTATTCAAGATGAGAGGGCGCTCGGAACTGGAAGAAACCGCCCGGAGCTGTTGTCACAGCCGCCGGACCCGAGCGGTGCTCAATATGCCGCTCGGGTATCAGGCTTTATGTAGGAAACGTCCTAGAGACGTGGCGGATTCCGTTTACTTGAGAAGGGCTAACGGCCTTGCCGCTGCTGCAGCAGCAAATTGCTGAAGCCGCTGCCGGCCAGTTTTTTCTGCGCGGCGGTAAGTTGCTCGCGGTTGCTGAACGGGCCGACCAATACGCGATACCAGGTTTCATCGCGAACGGTGCCGGACTCCACCTGCACGTCCTGGCCCAACAGAATGATCTGCGCGCGAACCTTGTCGGCATCGTCCTGCTTTCTGAACGAGCCGGCTTGCAGGAAGTACTGGGTGACGGCGGCCTTGACCGCCGTTGGCAGCGGCGGCGGTGTTTCGCCTTTGAGTGCGGCTTCGGCACGGGCGGCATCGGCTTTGGCCAGCTCAGCCGGCGTGGCCGGTGGCGGCGTCTGCTCGGGCACGGCTTCGGGCGGCACTATCACTTCCGACTCGGGCAGCAAGGTATAGAAGTCGTACTTGGGCTTGGCCGGCGCGTTGGGCGTGGGTGTATTGCTATTGACCGGCGCCTTGGGGGCGACCGCCGTTTTGGTGGCCTTGTCGTCCGGCTTTTCGCGCTGGATTTCCTTGCGCCCAGGCTCAAGCTTCATCAGCACCACGATAAAGGCGCCAATGGCCAGGCCACAGGCCAGCCAGATCCAGCCAGGAACAGGTTTCTTGGCCGGGGCTTGGTAGCGGCTGGCGCCGCGCTTGGGTGCAGGTTTTTTCTTGGCCGCCAACTTACATACGCTCCAGGGTTTCCAGGCCCAGCAGTTCCAGACCTTGCTTGAGCGTACGCCCGGTCAGGGCAGCCAGGCGCAGACGGCTTTGCTGGGTGGCCGGATCGTCGGCGGCGAGGATCGGGCAGTGTTCATAGAAGCTGGAGAACAAGCCCGCCAGCTCATACAGGTAGGTGCACAGGGTGTGCGGCGTGCCTTTTTCGGCAACGTTGCCCAGCACTTCGCCAAATTGCGCCAGCTTGGCCGCCAGGTCTTGCTCCTGCGGGGCGTGCAGGCTGATCTGGCCGTCGAGCTGGTCGATGCCCTTGCCCAGCTTGCGGAAGATGCTCGCCACACGGGTGTAGGCATACAGCAGATAGGGCGCAGTATTGCCCTCGAAGCTGAGCATCTGCTCGAAGTTGAAGCTGTAGTCGCTGGTGCGGTGCTTGCTCAGGTCGGCATATTTCACCGAGCCAATGCCCACCACGCGGGCGATGGTGCGCAGTTCGTCTTCGCTGAGTTCGGTGTTCTTTTCCTTGACCAGGGCGTAGGCGCGCTCTTGCGCTTCGTCGAGCAGGTCGATCAGTTTTACCGTGCCGCCGTCGCGGGTTTTGAATGGCTTGCCGTCGGCGCCGTTCATGGTGCCAAAGCCCATATGTTCCAGCTGCATGCCGGGGTGGACGAAGCCGGCACGGCGCGCCACTTCAAATACCTGCTGGAAGTGCAGGGCCTGGCGTTGGTCAACGAAATACAGCACGCGGTCGGCCTTGAGCACCTGACTGCGGTAGCGCATGGCGGCCAGGTCGGTGGTGGCATACAGGTAGCCGCCGCCGGCCTTTTGCACGATCACCGGCAGCGGGTTGCCTTCGGCATTCTTGAATTCATCGAGGAATACGCACTGGGCGCCATTGCTTTCCACCAGTAGGCCAGTGCTTTTC
>JBCECW010000084.1:0-1057 GCA_039207785.1 Pseudomonas sp.
ATCTGCCGCAAGCCTGGCGCCTGCCACTGGCGTTCGGCCTGACCGATGAAACCTTCGCCGTGGTGCAACGCCGCTACCTGGCCCATGGTGCCGGTAACCATGGCCAGTGGTACCACGCGGGCGTGGCGGTGGCGCTGTACCTGTGCTGGATCAGTTCATCGCTGCTGGGCGTGCTGTTTGGCCAGGCGATGCCTAGCCTGGCGGGTTGGGGTTTGGACTTTGCCATGCTGGCCACCTTTATCGGCATTGTGGTGCCGCTGTTGCGCAGTTTTCCCCAGGTGGCGGCGGCCGTGGTGGCTGGTGCGGTGGCGGTGGCCTGCCATGCCTTGCCCTATAAACTCGGGCTGTTGGCAGCGGCCATGGCCGGGATTGTGGTGGGCGTTGTGCTGGAGCGTCGCGCCCCGGTTGGCCACGTGCAGGAGGCGCCATGATGACGTCGATCTGGCCGCTGATCGCGGGTATGGCCGTGATCACCTTTGCTTTGCGCTATAGCCTGTTCGTCTGGCCCAACCTGCGTTTTCCGCCGCTGGTGCTGCAGGGGCTGCATTACGTGCCGACTGCCGTGCTCACCGCGATTGTGGTGCCAGGCATGCTGCTGCCTGATGGCGAGCATCTGGCGTTGCAATTGGATAACGCCTATCTGCTGGCCGGGTTGGGCGCCATTGCCATAGCCGCATTCAGCCGCAACCTGCTGGGCACCATTGGCGGCGGGTTGCTGTTGTTCTTTGTGCTGCGCTGGGCGTTTGGGCAGTTGCCGCTGTGATTGATGGGTTTCGCGTTGCTCTACCTATCCTACGGGGTGTACGGACGTAGGATGGGTAGAGCGAAGCGAAACCCATGCAGTTTTTTAAATTTCTCCGCACATTTTCCGCTTCACCCTGTGGCTTTGTGCCACGCACTTGCAGTCCAATGCTGGACGGCCGGCGTGGCCTCACACAGGTACACAGGGATCATGACCACACACTCGCAGTTCGCCTTGCTGGGTAAAAAACGCTTTCTGCCTTTCTTCGTCACGCAATTGCTTGGCGCCTTCAACGACAACATCTTCAAGCAATCG
>JBCECW010000084.1:1067-10176 GCA_039207785.1 Pseudomonas sp.
ATCCTGTTCAAGCTGAGTATCTCCGGCGACCGTACGGTGCTGGTCAATCTCTGCGCGTTGCTGTTTATCCTGCCGTTCTTTCTGTTCTCGGCGTTGGGTGGGCAGTTCGGCGAGAAGTTCGACAAGCACAAGCTGATTCGCGCCATCAAGCTGGCGGAAATCCTCATCATGGCCGTGGGCGCCGCGGGCTTTTTGCTGAATAACCTGACGCTGATGTTTCTCGCCCTGTTCGGCATGGGCACGCACTCGGCGCTGTTCGGGCCGGTGAAGTATTCGATCCTGCCGGCGGCCCTGCGTGAAGACGAACTGGTGGGCGGCAACGCGCTGGTGGAGATGGGCACCTTCCTGGCAATTCTGGCCGGCACCATTGGCGCCGGCGTGATGATGTCCGAGCACACCTATGCGCCGCTGGTGGCCACTGCCATCGTCGCCATCGCCACCGCCGGCTACCTCGCCAGCCGCGGTATTCCACCAGCCTCTGCGGCGTTGCCGGAGCTGGTGCTGGACTTCAATATCTTCCGCCAGTCATGGGCCATCTTGCGCATGGGCCTGGGCCAGCGCCCGGCAGTGTCGCGCTCGATTGTGGGTAACTCGTGGTTCTGGTTCCTGGGCGCGATCTACCTCACGCAAATTCCGGCGTACGCCAAAGAGTGGCTGTTTGGCGATGAAACCGTAGTGACCTTGATCCTCACCGTGTTCTCGGTGGGCATTGCCCTGGGCTCGATGCTCTGCGAGCGGCTGTCGGGGCGCAAAGTGGAGATCGGCCTGGTGCCGTTCGGCTCCATCGGCCTGACGGTGTTCGGCATCTTGCTGTGGTGGCATTCGGGCAATTTCCCGCAGACCGCCGAGCCCCATAGCTGGCTGCAGGTATTGAGCTACGGCCAGGCCTGGTGGGTACTGGGCGATATCCTCGGCATCGGTATCTTTGGCGGCTTCTATATCGTGCCGCTGTATGCGCTGATCCAGTCGCGCACCGCCGAGAGCGAGCGGGCGCGGGTGATTGCTGCCAACAACATCCTCAATGCCTTGTTTATGGTGGTTTCGGCGATTGCTTCGATCCTGTTCCTGGCCGTGGCCAAGCTGAGCATTCCCCAGCTGTTCCTGGTGGTGTCGTTGATGAACATCGCGGTGAACAGTTACATCTTCAAGATCGTTCCCGAGTTCAGCATGCGCTTTATGATCTGGCTGCTGAGCCATTCCATGTACCGCGTGGAGCACCGCGATCTCGAGCAGATCCCGGACGAGGGCGCGGCAGTGCTGGTGTGCAACCACGTGTCGTTTGTCGATGCGCTGCTGATTGGTGGGGCAGTGCGCCGGCCGATTCGCTTTGTCATGTACTACAAGATCTACAACCTGCCGGTGCTCAACTTTATCTTCCGCACCGCCGGTACCGTGCCGATTGCTGGGCGCAGCGAAGACTTGCTGATCTATGACCAGGCGTTCAAGCAGATTGGTGAGTACCTGAAAAACGGCGAGCTGGTGCTGATCTTCCCGGAAGGCAAGCTGACCACCGATGGTGAGATCAACGAGTTCAAGGCCGGTGTTACGCGCATTCTCGAAGAGAACCCGGTGCCGGTAATTCCCCTGGCGCTGCAAGGCCTGTGGGGCAGCTTCTTTAGCAAAGACCCGAACAAGGGGCTGTTCCGTCGCCTGTGGTCGCGCATCACCCTGGTGGCGGGTGCGCCGCTGACACCGGAGGCGGCAACGCCAGCGGTGTTGCAGGCGCAGGTAGGCGAGTTGCGAGGCTCGGTCCGCTAGGCACCGCTGCTTCTGTAGGGTGTGCTCCGCGCACCACGGCGTTTACTCGGAACCCGCTGGTGCGCGAAGCGCACCCTACGAGTCAGTGGCTTAGCTTCAAGCCAATCAAGCCACAGACAATCAACGCCACACTCCCCAGGCGAACCAGGGTAACGGCCTCGCCAAACAGGATGATGCCGGCGATCACCGTGCCCACGGCACCGACGCCCGTCCAGATCGCATAGGCGGTACCCAGCGGCAGCTCTTTCATGGCCAGGCCCAGCAGGCCGAGGCTGACAGCCATGGCGCCAACAGTGAGGGCGGTGGGGAGAGGGCGGCTAAAGCCGTCGGTGTATTTCAGGCCAACGGCCCAAGCCACTTCGAACAGGCCAGCGACAAACAGAATGATCCAGGACATGGGGTTGCTTCCACTGAGAGTGGGGTCGTCCCCGGTCTACTAGGCAGGCTCAAGGTCGTCCTCAAGCTGTGCAGTATTTTGCACAAAGCTCGCCCGAGGGCAAGCCTTGGGAGTGTTTCAGGATGCGGGCCGGGTTGCTTCGTTCTGCTCGTCTGGCGCGTTTGCTGCGTCTTCCATACGGCGAAACCAGGTGGCCAACAGCGCCCCGGAAATATTGTGCCAAACGCTAAACAGCGCGCTAGGCACCGCCGCCAGCGGCGAGAAATGCGCACTGGCCAGCGCCGCACCCAGCCCGGAGTTCTGCATGCCTACTTCCAGGGCCAGCGACTTGCGTTGCGCCAGCGGCAGCTTGAAGACCTTGCCGGTGAAGTAGCCAAGCAGAAAGCCAAAGCTGTTGTGCAGAATCACCACCGCCATAATCAGCAGGCCGGACTCGGCGATCTTCGCCTGGCTGGCCGCCACCACCGCGCTGACAATCAGCACAATGCTCACCACCGACACCAGCGGCAGCACATCTACCGCCAGGCGCGTGCGCTCACCCAGCACGCGTTGCGCCACCACACCGAGCACGATGGGCAACAACACCACTTGCAGGATCGACCAGAACAACTCGGCAAACGACACCGGCAACCAGGCCGAGGCCAGCAGCCAGATCAGCGCTGGCGTCAGCAGCGGGGCGAGCAGGGTGGTGACCGCAGCGATGGCCACCGACAACGCCAGGTCGCCCTTGGCCAGCCAGGTCATCACATTGGACGCGGTGCCGCTTGGGCAGCAGCCCACCAGAATGACCCCGACGGCAATTTCCGGCGGCAGGTGAAAGGCTTGGCACAGCAGCCAGGCTACGCCCGGCATGATCACAAAGTGCGCGACCACCCCCAGCGCCACTCGCCATGGGTGGCGGGCCACTTCGGCAAAGTCATCGAGCTTGAGCGTCAGCCCCATGCCAAACATCACCACGCCCAGCAGCGGCACGATGGCGACCTTCAGGCCGACAAACCAGGCTGGCGCAAAGAACGCCACCACGGCAAACAGCAGCACCCAGTAAGCGAAGGTATTGCCAACGAAACGACTGAGGGCCGCTAGTGCGCGCATGGAGTGTCCTTATCAGATGCCTTGAGGAATTTCTTCGCCGCCCAGCGCTTCGAACAACTGCGGCAGGAACTCGGTGAAGGTCATCATCATCAGGGTGAAGCTGGCGTCGAGTTGGCCCAGGGCTTCGTCGCCGCCATCCTGTTCTGCCTGGTCGGTGAGCAGGTCTTCAAAGCGCAGGCGCTTGATGATGGTTTTGTCGTCGAGCACAAAGGACAGCTTGTCTTCCCAGGCCAGCGACAGCTGGGTGACGAATTTGCCGGCGGCCAGGTGCAGCTGGATTTCTTCGCTGGTCAGGTCCTGGCGCTTGCAGCGCACGATGCCGCCGTCTTCCTGGGTGTCGCGCAGCTCGCACTCGTCCAGCACATGGAAGCCCGGAGCGGCGGTCTGGGTCTTGACCCAGTCGGTCATGGTGGCAGTCGGCGCCACTTTCACCGACAGCGGACGTACCGGCAGCGAACCAATGGCTTCGCGCAGGGTGGACAGCAGGTCTTCGGCTTTTTTCGGGCTGGCGGCGTTGACCAGGATCAGGCCTTGCTTCGGCGCGATGGCGGCGAAGGTCGAGGAGCGGCGGATAAAGGCGCGCGGCAGGAAAGCCTGGATGATTTCATCCTTGATCTGGTCGCGTTCCTTTTTATAGACCTTGCGCATTTGCTCGGCCTCGATTTCCTCGACCTTCTCTTTAACGGCATCGCGTACGACGCTGCCCGGCAGGATGCGGTCTTCCTTACGGGCGGCAATCAGCATGAAGTCGCCGCTGACGTGCACATAAGGAGCGTCTTCGCCTTTGCCGAACGGGGCGATAAAACCGTAGGTGGTCAACTCCTGGCTGGCGCAGGGGCGAGCGGGTTTGGCGGCCAGTGCGGTTTCCAGTGCTTGCGCATCGAAGGGCAGATCTTGGGTGAGGCGATAGACGAGCAGGTTACGGAACCACATAAGGGCAGAACTCCATTTTTCGCAAAGCGCGCATTATTCCCTTGCCAGCCTTATTGGCCAACCCTGCGCTAAGCCTTTGGAACGCCTATAAAAATTATTTTAAAAAGGGCTTGCCAGGGTGAAGATCGCTCCGTAGAATGCGCACCACTTCGAGAGTGAAGGGTGATTAGCTCAGCCGGGAGAGCATCTGCCTTACAAGCAGAGGGTCGGCGGTTCGATCCCGTCATCACCCACCAATCTTGAGGTTACGCGCAGCGGTAGTTCAGTCGGTTAGAATACCGGCCTGTCACGCCGGGGGTCGCGGGTTCGAGTCCCGTCCGCTGCGCCATATTTAGCTAGCTCTATAGACTGAAGTAGAGCAAGCGCTTAGAAAGCGACCTTAGGGTCGCTTTTTTCGTTTCTGCTGTTTGAAAAACAACGCCTGCCCTTGGCGTTGGGTTTTGTCTCCCTCTTCTATTAGCGGTCTGCACCGGGCGTAGGTTGCCAGCCAGAGCAACTACGTACTCAACGTCAGGCGAGCGCTGAATATCTGCAAACGCAGAAGCGTTTTTCCCAGGCATCCTGAAACGCCCCGGCAGACTGTTTCCATGCCGCTTTCGCACGCAAAAAAGCCTTTTGCACTTAGGAACTTATCGACTTTTCGTGGTTCGTATCCCCGTAGCCAGTGATCCCGGCGGCCTGCTAAGCTCGCAGCTTCACTCGATTGCCCTCTGATTAGCGCACGAACAAGGAAACAGCATGAGACAACATCGTTTAGCGGCGGCGGTGGCCCTGGTTGGCCTGGTGCTTGCGGGCTGCGATTCGCAGACCAGCGTGGAGCTGAAAACCCCAGCACAAAAAGCCTCCTATGGTATCGGCCTGAACATGGGCAAAAGCCTGGCTCAAGAAGGCATGGATGACCTGGATTCCAAAGCTGTGGCTCAGGGCATCGAAGACGCGATCGGCAAGAAAGATCAGAAGCTCAAAGATGAAGAGCTGATGGAAGCCTTCGCCGCACTGCAAAAGCGTGCTGAAGAACGCACTGCCAAGGCCGCTGAAGAAGCGTCCGCTGCTGGCAAGAAATTCCTCGAAGACAACAAGAAGCGTGAAGGTGTAGTGACCACCGCTTCGGGTCTGCAATACGAAGTGGTAACCAAGGCCGACGGCGCCCAGCCCAAAGCCAGCGACGTAGTGACTGTTCACTACGAAGGCAAGCTCACCGATGGCACCGTGTTCGACAGCTCGCTCAAGCGTAACGAGCCAGTCGACCTGCCGGTTAGCGGCGTGATTCCAGGCTGGGTTGAAGCCCTGCAACTGATGCACGTTGGTGAGAAGATCAAGCTCTATATCCCGAGCGAACTGGCCTACGG
Source organism: Pseudomonas sp. (assembly GCA_039207785.1). GTDB lineage: Bacteria > Pseudomonadota > Gammaproteobacteria > Pseudomonadales > Pseudomonadaceae > Aquipseudomonas. Next base: position 6,597 of record JBCECW010000084.1, read on the forward strand.
CGCACAGAGCCCGAGCCCGGCGATCCCAGCCAACTCGGTACTGGTGTTCGATCTGCAACTGCTGGCGATCAAAGATCCAGCCGCGGCAGCCGCTCCGGAAGCAGAGCCCGCTCCGGCGCAGTAATTCTTTCGGCTGTAGCACAACGCCCCGTCTCGACGGGGCGTTGTCGTTTCTGCGCTCTGCTCAGTGGTAAAACAACGAACCACGGGTTGACTGGCGGGTCTCAACCAAGCATGGGTGTTACGGTTATGCACATTTCGCGAACAACTCGCATCTGGCTCAGGTGACACTCGCGTACCAACTTTTATTTTTAATAACTCGCTGATTTTATTTGTTTTTTTCTGCTGATTAAAAAACGCCCGATCTGAAGCAAAGCCCCATGGTGTGGGCTTTTGCCCAAGTGGTCGGCTTGTTGTTCACAAGGTTATCCACAGGTTCGGTGGATAACCCAGCCAGCCCAGTAATGACGCGGGCTGAGGAGGATTGGCCATGAAAACGCCCTGGAATCTTGCCCGTTACCTGCCGATTGCCCAGCGGTTTATCGCCCGCGGCAGATTGCCGGCATTGCTGTTGGCGGTGACGCGCAAAAGTGCTTCCCAGGGCGGTCGCCTGGGGGCACTCAAGAGTGAGCTGCGAGTGTTACTGGCCTTGTGCATGGCGTGGTGGCGGGGCGAGTACAAGGGCATCAGCACGCAGGCGCTGCTCTCGGTGGTGGCGGCGCTGTTGTACTTTCTCTCGCCCATCGATGCGATCCCTGATGTGCTGCTCGGCGTCGGCTTTGTCGACGATATTGCGGTGCTCGGTTGGTTACTGCGCACCTGGAGTGGGGAGCTCGATGAGTTCCGTGCCTGGTTGGCTGCGCGCACCCCGACGCAGCAGGAAGAATTGCTGCAATTGCCATCATCGGTGCCATCAGTGGATGGCCAATTGCCACGCTAAAAAACCCGAAAAACTTGCCCGCCGCATCACGCCCTCATCGCCAATTGGCCTGTTAAGATGCGCCTTAACAAGGAAAGTGCTGACGCAGTCGGCACTGCTTTTCCATGGGGTAAGCGGTGATGGATGTGCAGGTAATCATGCGTGATGGCGAGGCCGAATATGCGGTATTGCCATGGGCGCAGTATCAAGCGTTGTTGCAGGCCGCCGGCCAGGCGCCTGCCGCAGTTACAGCGGCCAGCGCAGCCGCGCCTGCGGCCCCCGCAGCGTCCAGACTCAGTGAGCTGCAAGCACTGCGCGAAGCCAAAGGCCTGACGGTCGACGCATTGGCTCGCACTGTAGGCATCAGCCCGCATTATCTGGCCATGATCGAACGCGGCGAACGTGAGCCGGACTCGGCGATCCGCCGCGCCCTGGCCTGGAACCTGGGTGTCAGCAGTTGGGAGTCCGAGACGTGAGCGTAAGCATTAGTCGCCAGCATTGGCAGGCGCTCCTCGGTGAGTTGGCAGAGGCGCGCCGGCAGCGTCATCTGCTCACCTACCGCGCCCTGATCGAGCGCCTGGAATTACCCACCCCCGCCATGCAAACCCTGACCGCCGCCCTGGAACACCTGGCGGCCCTGGATGCACGTGCGGAAAACCCGTTGCGCAGCTCGCTGGTGATCAGCCAGGGCGCCAGCCGCTTGCCGCGTACCGGCTTCTTTGAATGCGCCGAACGCCTGGGGCGCTTCAATGGCCCGAGCGATGGCGTGGCGGCTGCGTCCTGGCATGCCGCCGAAGTGGTGCGTGTGTTCGAGTACGACTACCCGGAAGAGAACTGAGTGATCTACTGGCGCCTGAAAGCTCGCCTAGGCTATGCGCTGGCGCGGCGCCTGCTGGGCTGGCCGGCGTTGGTCAAGCAACCGCGAGTGTGGGCCTGGATGGAGGGCCAATTCGCGCGCATGGCGGCGCTGGATGTCGTCGCCGCGCGGAGTGTCTATGGTCTCCTGCGGGGTTTTCGTGGGCGCGGTGTTGGCGGGCGCGTGGTGGGTATTCGCCTGCTCGGCAAGGCGGCCGCCGCCGGTGATGCCAAGTCGGCCTACCAACTTGGTGTATTCAGCCTGGCTGGCGATACCCGCAATGCCCCTGACGGACCCGCCGCTGCACGCTGGTGGACAGTCGCCGCCGACGCGGGCCATCCATTGGCTGCCCGCCGTCTGGCCGAGTTATATACACAGGGCGAACATGGTTTGCCCGCCGATGCGCAACTGGCTGAACGCTATAGCCGCCGCGCCAGCGAACTGGGGCTGTAAGTCAGGCCGAGAGCTTTTCCGTGTCGATGATCTGCAGGCTATAGCCCGGCACATGCTTGGCCTGGCGTTTGGCTTCTGAGGCCAAGCCGGCCAGCTGCGCCGCGTCCAGGTTGGCGCAGCTGGCCGGATGCAGTTGCACCACGCCCAATGACAGCGACAACAGCGGAAACTCTTCGCGCTGCCCCTTGCGGTTATGGGCGATAAAACAGCCGGCCTCCAGGTGCTCGGCGGTGTAGAAGCGCCGGCACTGGCCCTGAAAATCCTCCAGCAGATAATTCAGCCGCGCGCGCCAGTCTTCCGAGCCCAACACCAGCAGAAAATCATCGCCGCCGATATGGCCGACAAAGTCGCGGGTGGGGTCTACCCGTTCGCTCAGGCACTGCGCCAGGCACAGCAGAATCTCATCGCCCTTGGCATAGCCATAGAGGTCGTTGAACGGCTTGAAGCTGTCGATATCCACATAGCAAATCACCGCCTCCCGCGCCTGTTGCAACAAGCGCGTCAGGCACTGCTGGATCGGCACATTGCCGGGCAGCAGGGTCAGCGGATTGGCGTGGCGGGCTTGCTGGATTTTCAGCTCGGTAATCAGCTTGAGCACGTCGATTACCCGGCCCAGTCCTTGATAGCGCCCCTGCAGGGTAATGATGAAATCTTCTTCCATGCGCTGGCGGGCGCGGCTGGTCAGCAGACGGCTGACCTTTTGCAGGCTCTGGCTCAGGTCGACGGCGAGAAAGTCGGTGCTCATCAGGCGACTGATCGGCTTGCGTGCAAACAGGTCGGTGGCAAAGGGTTTGAGCAGAGCATCGGATAAGGAGTGGCGGTGGACGATGCCCACCGGCTGCTGCTGCTCATTCAGCACGGCCAACGAGTTGAGGTTGGCCTGGGCGCGAAAGGCCTCCAGCACGGCAGCAATGGGCAGGTCTTGGCTGACGGCGGGTTGCTCGTTGAGCAGGGCGCCAAGGTCGCTGCCTTCTTCGTGCAGCGCTGGCGTGTTGGCATCCAGCTTTGGCAGCAACTGGCGGGCATCACGCGGCGGTTTTTCCTGCGGCCGACTGAGCAGGTAGCCCTGCAGCAGGTCGACGCCCATTTCCGCCAGTACGGTCAGTTCTTCCACCAGCTCGATGCCTTCGGCAATCACCTGGGCGCGGGAGGCTTTGGCCATCTGCAGGATCGAGCCGACGAACTCGCGCTTCACCGCATCCTGGTGAATGCCATCAATAAAATGGCGATCGATCTTTACGTAATCCGGGCGCAGTTCTGACCACAGCCGCAGGCTCGAATAGCCGGCGCCAAGGTCATCGAGGGCGATGGAAAAGCCCATGGCGCGGTAGTGATGCAGGGCGGTGTAGAGC
>JBCECW010000085.1:0-10167 GCA_039207785.1 Pseudomonas sp.
CCAACGTTCTCGACAAAGTAGCTCTGGTCTACGGTCAGATGAACGAGCCACCAGGCAACCGTCTGCGCGTCGCGCTGACCGGTCTGACCATGGCTGAGAAATTCCGTGACGAAGGTAACGACGTTCTGCTGTTCGTCGACAACATCTACCGTTACACCCTCGCCGGTACCGAAGTATCCGCACTGCTGGGCCGTATGCCTTCTGCAGTAGGTTACCAGCCGACCCTGGCCGAAGAGATGGGCGTTCTGCAAGAGCGTATTACTTCGACCAAGCAAGGTTCGATCACCTCGATCCAAGCGGTATACGTACCTGCGGACGACCTGACCGACCCGTCGCCAGCGACCACCTTCGCCCACTTGGACGCCACCGTCGTTCTGTCCCGTGACATCGCTTCCCTGGGTATCTACCCAGCGGTAGACCCACTGGACTCGACTTCGCGCCAGCTGGACCCGAACGTTATCGGCCAGGACCACTACGACACCGCTCGCGGCGTCCAGTACGTTCTGCAGCGCTACAAAGAGCTGAAAGACATCATCGCGATCCTGGGTATGGACGAGCTGTCGGAAACCGACAAGCAACTCGTATCCCGCGCTCGTAAGATTCAGCGCTTCCTGTCGCAGCCGTTCTTCGTGGCTGAAGTCTTCACCGGTGCATCGGGTAAATACGTTTCCCTGAAAGACACCATTGCTGGCTTCAAAGGCATCCTCAACGGTGAATACGACCACCTGCCAGAACAAGCGTTCTACATGGTCGGCAGCATCGAAGAAGCCATCGAGAAAGCCAAGAAACTGTAATCCTAGCGCCCGGCAACGGGCGCTAATCAGGGTAGGGCAAGCAAATGGCTATGACAGTCCATTGCGATATCGTCAGCGCAGAAGGCGAAATCTTCTCCGGTTTGGTGGAGATGGTGATTGCGAGCGGCAGCTTGGGTGATCTTGGTATCGCCATGGGCCACGCGCCGTTGATCACAGACCTGAAGCCGGGCCCGATTCGTCTGATCAAGCAAGGCGGCGACACCGAGGTGTACTACATCTCCGGTGGTTTCCTGGAAGTGCAACCGAACATGGTTAAGGTCTTGGCCGACACCGTGCAACGTGCAGACGACCTGGATGAAGCATCTGCTCAAGAGGCCGTTAAGGCCGCTGAGAAAGCTCTGCAAGAGAAAGGCTCGGAGTTCGACTACAGTGCCGCCGCTGCCCGTCTGGCCGAGGCTGCAGCTCAGCTGCGCACCGTTCAGCAAATTCGCAAGAAGTTCGGCGGCTAAGCCCGCAGCTCTTCATCGCGATCGAGTAAAAGGGTAGCCTTGGCTACCCTTTTTCTTTTTCTGAAATAAGGTTTTTCGCCCGCATTGGGCGAGCACAGATTCCGTACGTTCAGTATCCCGTCGTTGCTTCAAAGCTCTTGCGCATCTCTCGTTGAACACCGCGTTCCTCGACCCCCAACTTACCTGCTCAGGACCCCGCCCCATGTCACTCGATATCGTTATCCTCGCCGCCGGCCAAGGCACCCGCATGCGCTCCGCATTGCCCAAGGTGCTGCACCCGATTGCCGGCAAATCCATGCTGGGACACGTTATCGACACCGCACGGCAACTGGCGCCGAGCAGCATCCAGGTGGTGATTGGCCATGGCGCCGACAAGGTTCGTGAGCAGCTGGCGGCCGACGATCTGAGTTTTGTCCTGCAAGCCCAGCAACTGGGTACCGGCCATGCAGTGGCCCAGGCCCTGCCCAAGCTTTCGGCCGACACCGTGCTGATCCTGTACGGCGATGTGCCGCTGATTGAACAGCAGACCCTGCAACGCCTGCTCGCGCTGGTAAACGACCAGCAGTTGGGCCTGCTTACCGTCGAGCTCGCCGACCCCACCGGCTATGGCCGTATCCTGCGCAATGAGCAGGGCCATGTGCAGGCCATCGTCGAACAGAAGGACGCCAGCGACGCCCAGCGCGCCATTCGCGAAGGCAACACCGGCATTCTCGCCGTACCGGGCAAACGCCTGGCCGAGTGGTTGGGGCGCCTGTCCAACAGCAACGCCCAGGGCGAGTACTACCTCACTGACGTTATCGCCATGGCCGTGGCCGATGGCCTGGTGGTTGCTACCGAACAGGCCGGCGATGAAATGGAAGTGCTCGGTGCCAACGACCGTATCCAGCTGTCGCAGCTCGAACGCCATTATCAATACCGCGCCGCTCGCCGCCTGATGGCCCAGGGCGTGACCCTGATTGACCCCTCGCGTTTCGATGTACGTGGCGAAGTCAGCGTCGGTCGCGATGTGCTGATCGACATCAACGTGATCCTCGAAGGCCGCGTGGTCATCGAAGACGACGTGCAGATCGGCCCCAACTGCGTGATCAGGAACAGCACCCTGCGCAAAGGCGCCATCGTCAAAGCCAACAGCCACCTCGAAGGTGCCGAGTTGGGTGAGGGGGCCGATTGCGGCCCGTTCGCCCGCCTGCGTCCCGGCTCGGTGCTAGGTGCCAAGGCCCATGTGGGTAACTTTGTCGAACTGAAAAACGCCGTGCTCGGTGACGGCGCCAAGGCCGGCCACCTCACGTACCTGGGCGATGCCGAGATCGGCGCGCGCAGCAATATTGGCGCCGGCACCATCACCTGCAATTACGACGGTGCCAACAAACACCGCACCGTGTTGGGCGCCGATGTATTTATCGGCTCCAACAGCGCGCTGGTTGCTCCGGTCACCCTGGGCGATGGCGCCACCACGGGCGCCGGCTCGGTGATCACCGCCGATGTGCCGGCCGAAACCCTCGGCGTTGGCCGCGCCAAGCAACGCAATATTGAAGGTTGGAAGCGTCCAACCAAGAAATAACCTTGCGAAACTGGATCCCCGCCTGCGCGGGGATGACGGAGGTTTACGCGCTATCACCGTCATCCCCGCGTAGGCGGGGATCCAGAGGCTTGCGCCAAGCTGCACCATGAACCGCTCGCGTTTTTGCTTGACGTAAATCCTTCGCTTTGTTTTGATTCGCGCACTTATCTTTCGAATCGAAACTTACGCATGTCGAAGCGCAACACACCGCAACGTCGCCACACCATCCTCGCCCTGCTCGCCGAGCACGGTGAGGTGAGTGTCGATGAGCTGTCCAAAGCCTTCGCCACGTCCGAAGTCACCATCCGCAAAGACCTCGCTGCCCTGGAAACCAATGGCCTGCTCCTACGCCGTTACGGCGGTGCTGTGCCGATGCCCCAGGAGCTGATTGCCGACAGCGCGCAGCCCGTTTCCCAATACAAACAAGCCATCGCCCGTGCCGGCGTTGCCTGCATCAAGGAACACGCACGGATCATCATCGACAGCGGCACCACCACCGCCGCCATGATCCCGCAGCTGGGGCACAAGCCGGGCCTGGTGGTGATGACCAACTCCCTTAACGTGGCCAGCGCCCTCAGCGAGCTGGAACACGAGCCCGTGCTGCTGATGACCGGCGGCACCTGGGACCCGCACTCCGAATCCTTCCAGGGCCAGGTCGCCGAACAGGTGCTGCGCTCCTATGATTTCGACCAGCTGTTTATTGGCGCCGATGGCATCGACCTGGCCCGCGGCACCACCACATTCAACGAACTGCTGGGCCTTAGCCGGGTAATGGCCGAGGTGGCCCGCGAAGTGATTGTGATGGTCGAGTCCGACAAGATCGGCCGCAAGATTCCCAACCTGGAACTGCCCTGGAGCAGCGTCCAGACCCTGATCACCGATGACCGCCTCGACGCCGAGGCGCGTGCATCCATTACCGCGCGTGGCATCAACCTGATCTGCGCGGCATTACCTGCTTAAGGAGAACACCATGTGTGGCATCGTTGGCGCCGTCGCTGAGCGCACTATCACCGCGATCCTGGTCGAAGGCCTGAAACGCCTGGAATACCGTGGCTACGACAGCGCCGGGCTGGCCGTTTTCAGCAACGACGGTGTGCTCGAGCGCCGCCGCCGCGTGGGCAAGGTCGCTGAGCTGGAACAAGCGCTGGCCGGTGAGCCGCTGGCCGGCCGCCTGGGCATCGCCCACACCCGCTGGGCCACCCACGGCGCGCCAAGCGAGCGTAACGCCCACCCGCATTTCTCCGGCAGCGACCTGGCGGTGGTGCACAACGGCATCATCGAAAACCACGAAGCCCTGCGTAAGCAGCTGCAAGGCCTGGGTTACGTGTTTACTTCGGACACCGACACCGAAGTGATCGTCCACCTGCTCGACCACAAACTCAAAGACCTCGGCGATTTGACCGTAGCCCTCAAAGCCACCGTCAAGGAACTGCACGGCGCCTACGGCCTGGCCGTGATCAGCGCCACGCAACCTGATCGTCTGCTCGCCGCGCGCAGCGGCAGCCCGCTGGTGATCGGCCTGGGCCTGGGGGAAAACTTCCTCGCCTCCGACCAGTTGGCCCTGCGCCAGGTCACCGACCGTTTCATGTACCTGGAAGAAGGCGATATCGCCGAAATCCGTCGCGACAGCGTGCAGATCTGGGACGTGGCCGGCCAGCCGGTGGTGCGTGAAAGCGTGCAATACCACGAAGGTGCCGAGGCCGCCGACAAAGGCGAATACCGCCACTTTATGCTCAAGGAAATCCACGAGCAGCCCAAGGTCGTGCAGCGCACCCTGGAAGGCCGCCTGGGTAGCGACCATGTGCTGGTCCAGGCCTTTGGCCCGCAAGCCGCCGAGCTGTTCGCCAAGGTGCAGAACGTACAGATCGTCGCCTGCGGCACCAGTTTCCACGCCGGCATGGTGGCCCGCTATTGGCTGGAAGAACTGGCCGGCATTCCCTGCCAGGTCGAAGTGGCCAGCGAGTTCCGCTACCGCAAGGTGGTGGTGCAGCCAGGCACCCTGTTCGTCAGCATTTCCCAATCCGGCGAAACCGCCGACACCCTCGCCGCGCTGCGCAACGGCAAGGCAAAAGGCCCGGACAACGGCGGCTACCTGGCCAGCCTGGCGATCTGCAATGTGGGTATCAGCTCGCTGGTACGCGAATCCGACCTGACCCTGCTCACCCAGGCCGGCCCGGAAATCGGTGTGGCCTCCACCAAAGCCTTCACCACCCAGCTGGTGGCGTTGATGCTGTTGACCCTGTCCCTGGGCCAAGTACGTGGCACCTTGGCCGCCGGTGTAGAAGCCGAACTGGTCGAAGAGCTGCGTCGTTTGCCGACTCGCCTGGGCGAAGCGCTGGCCATGGACAGCACCGTGGAGAAGATCGCCGAGCTGTTCGCCGAGAAACACCACGCGCTATTTCTCGGTCGCGGCGCCCAATACCCGGTGGCTATGGAAGGGGCGCTAAAGCTCAAAGAGATTTCCTACATCCACGCTGAAGCCTACCCGGCCGGTGAACTGAAACATGGCCCGCTGGCCCTGGTGGATGCCGATATGCCGGTAGTCACCGTGGCGCCCAATAACGAGCTGCTGGAAAAGCTCAAATCCAACCTGCAGGAAGTGCGCGCCCGGGGCGGCGAGCTGATCGTCTTCGCCGATGGCGAGGCCAATATGAGCAACGGCGAAGGCACCCATGTGGTGAACATGCCGCATATCTCCGATGCCCTGGCACCGATTCTCTACACCCTGCCGCTGCAGTTGCTGTCCTACTACGTGGCCGTGTTGCGCGGCACCGACGTCGACCAGCCGCGCAATCTGGCAAAAAGCGTAACGGTGGAATAAGCCGCTTCCGGGCAGTTTGTAAGGGAGCCTCGCAGGAGGTTCCCATACTTTTGTAAGCCTTTTGCTCGTCTAGTTGTGGGTGATGTCGCAATAGTGGCATCCGAGTCAATTTTTCGTCGTCAAGCTTTTACTTGTTCTATTTAATCCGTCCCTGAAATTTTTGGATCACCTAATTTTCAGGGACTGAAGGCATGTCATTGCTACGTCGTAGGGCGCTTTTGAGCGTCCTGTTAGCTGTAACCGCCATCGCACACGCCGAACTGCCCGCCGACCGGGACCTGATTCGCGACCGCCAGGACCGCGTGCTCGAAGAGCAACGCAAACGCCTGGAAGACCTCCAGCAACTTCCCGGCAAACCCACCGAACAGCCCAACGCTACTGCCCGCGCAGATGAGCGCTGCATCGCGATTGCCCATATCACTCTGCAAGGCGCGACCCTGATCGCCCCCGCGCGCCAAGCCGAGTTGCTGCGCCCCTACGAGGGCCAATGCCTGGGCAGCACCAAGCTCAATGCGCTGCTCAAAGCCGTGACCGATTTCTATATCGCCCGTGGCTACGTGACCTCGCGCGCCTACCTGCCGGAGCAGGATATGGCCGATGGTGGGCTTGAGGTGTTGGTGGTCGAAGGTCGTCTGGAAGGCCTGGATGAAGCTGCCATTGCCAGCCCCCGGGAAATCGCCATGACCTTCCCCGGCAAGACTGGTGAAGTGCTGGACCTGCGCGAAATGGAGCAAATGGTCGACCAGCTCAACCGCCTGCAATCGCGTCCCGCGCAAATGGAGCTGGTGCCCGGCAGCCAGGTGGGCGGTAGCCGCGTGCAACTCAAAGGCGTGCCCAGCAAGCCCTGGCAAGCCAACCTCAACCGCCACAACGACGGCCAGACGTCCACCGGCGAGCAACAGTGGGGCGCCGGTTTTGTCTGGGACAGCCCCCTGGGCCTGGCCGACCAGATGAGCTTGCGTGGCGGCGGCGACACCGTCAGCGACCACTGGAAACACTCCGCCAACCAGAGCATCGGCTACAGCGTGCCCTATGGCTGGTGGACCCTGAACTACAGCTACGCGCAGAGCTACTACCGCACCCGCACCGCCGGTGCCGGGTTTGCCTTTGGCTCCGATGGCGACAGCAAAACCCACAGCCTGCGCGCCGAGCGGGTGCTGCACCGCGACGACGTCAGCAAGACCGCCTTCAACCTCGGCATCAGCCACCTGCAAACCCGCAACTACCTCGACAACAACATCATCGACGTCTCCAGCCAGCGCCTCACCGAAAGCCAGCTGGGCATCAACCATGGCCGCCGTATCGGCAACGCCTTCGTCAACCTCGACCTCGGCTGGCAGCAAGGCACCGGCGCGTTCGATGCCCAGGGCGCTGGCGACCCGCATCACAGCCAGCCGGTGGCTCGTTACAACAAGTACAGCCTCACCGCCAGCTACCTGCAGCCCTTCACCCTGTGGGATGAAAGTTTCAGCGTCGACAGCCTGGTCAACGGCCAGCGCAGTGAAGACGTGCTGTTCAGCCCACAGCGCATCAGCCTCGGTGGCTTGAGTTCGGTGCGCGGTTTCAAGGAGCAATCCTTGTCCGGCGACAGCGGCGCCTACTGGCGCAACCAGCTGCGTTGGCGCCGGCCGGTGGCCTGGGAAACCCTACGCCCCTTCGTACACGAGTACGCCGTGGCCCTGGCCTACGACATGGGCGTGATCCATGGCAACAGCCATAACAGCGGCGCCCACGGGCGGCTGTCGGGCAACGCCATCGAATTCAGCGCCCGTGGCCGCAACCTGGCCGCCAGCGTGACCTTCGCCCGCTCACTGGAACGCCCCGACGCCATCGAGCGCCAGGAGCACCCGGGGTATTTCCGTTTCGACCTGTTCTTTTAAAGTCTGCTTTTTTACCGCCCGGCTGGGAGTTAACACATGGACGTTCGTAGCCCATTTTTCCAAAACATCGCCTGCGTCCTGATGGGCGTGATGTTCCTCAACCCCATCGTCAGCACCGCGGCGGAGCTGACCGTAGACGCCGCAGCCGGCGCCAATACCAACCTGGGTAGCGCGCAGAACGGCGTGCCGGTGGTGAATATCGCCACCCCCAATGGCAGCGGCCTGTCGCACAACAAATTCACCGACTACAACGTCGGCCAGCAGGGCCTGATCCTCAACAACGGCACGGCCAAGTTCAACGAAACCCAGCTGGGCGGGGTGATTCTCGGCAACAGCAACCTCAACGGTCGCGCTGCCACCTTGATCCTCAACGAGGTCACCGGCGGCAATCAAAGCCAGCTCAAGGGCTACACCGAAGTGGCCGGGCAGGGCGCCCATGTAGTGGTGGCCAACCCCCACGGCATCACGTGTGACGGCTGCGGCTTTATCAATACGCCGCGCGCCACCCTCACCACCGGCACCCCGGTGATCGACAACGGCCGGCTCGACCGCTTCGACGTCAACGGCGGCGAAATCTCTGTGGAAGGCGCGGGCCTGAATGCCTCGAACATCAGCCAGTTCGACCTGATCACCCGCAGCGCCAAACTCAACGCCCAACTGCAAGCGCAGCAACTGAACATCATCGCCGGCCGCAACGAGGTCGATGCCGCCACCCTGGCCGCCACTGCCAAGGCCGATGACGGCAGCGCCAAGCCCAGCCTGGCCATCGACAGCTCCGCCCTGGGCGGTATGTATGCCGGCGCCATTCGCCTGGTCGGCACCGAGGCCGGCGTTGGGGTAAAACTTGCCGCCGATATGGCCGCCAGCGGCGGCGATATCCATATCGACGCCAACGGCAAACTCACCGTCGCCCGCGTTGCCACGGCAAAAAACCTGCAGGCCAATGCCCAGCAAGTCGAACTGACCGACACTGTCTACACCGGCAACAACGCCAGCCTTACCGCCAACCAGATCGATATCGCCAGCAGCCTGGCCAGTGGCGCCAACCTCACCCTGAACAGCGCCGCCATCAACAATGACGGCAGCATCGAGGCCGGGGTAAAGGCCGACGGCAGCGGTAACAGCGCAGCCCTGCTCGACCTGCAAGGCGGCACCCTGAACAACCGCGGCAGCGTCAGCTCCCAGGGCAACCTCAACACCGACTTGCAGCAGCTCAACAACCAGGGCAAAAAAGTGCTAGCCGTTGGCGCCGCCACCGTCAAAGCCGGCGCCATTAACAACAACGGCGGCCAACTGGTGGCGCAGAAAACCCTGAACGTCACCGCCGACACGCTCACCAATAGCGCCGGCACCGTTGCCAGCAACAAAGCCCTGACCCTGACACTGGCCAACACCCTGGACAACAGCGCCGACGGCCTGCTGCTCAGCAAAGCCGATGGCCTGACCCTCAACGTGCAAACCCTGTTGAATGGCGGTGGCACCGTGCAAGCCGATGATGGCGAGCTAAAGATCGTTAGCACCACCATCGACAACAGCGCCGGCGCCCTGCAAGGCGCGAGCGTCAACCTCACCGCGGGCACCCTCAACAACGAGGCCGGTAAAGTCCTCGCCAAAACCACCCTCAAGACCACCGCCACCCGCCTGAACAACAGCGGCGGCACCCTCGGCGCCGAGACCATCGACCTCGATCTGACCGGCGACCTCACCAACGACAACGGCCTGATCGAAGCCGGCAACACCCTGACTGTAAACGCCGCCAAACTCACCAACCGCAACGGCAAACTGCGCGCCCTGGGCAGCAGCGGCAGCAGTCAATTTGTGCTCGGCGGCACCTTCAACAACGACGACGGCCTGGTGGAAGTCGGCAACAGCACCCTGAGCCTGACCAGCGCCAGCCTCAGCAACCAGAGCGGCAACGTGCGCCACCTGGGCAACCACTTTGCCTTGGCCCTGAGCGATGCAGGCGGGGCGGGCGGGCGCTTTATCACCAACGGCGAACTGAACCTGGATGTCGCCGACTGGACCAACACCAGCGAACTGCAAGCGCAGAAAATCAGCCTCAAGGTCGGCAGCTTTACCCAGACCGCCAGCGGCGCCCTGCGCTCGGTAGAAAGCATCGTCGCCAGCGGCGACACCTGGCAAAACGACGGCAGCATCGAAACAGATGGCGCCCTCAGCCTGACCCTCACCGGCGCCTATAGCGGCAATGGTTCCCTGCTGAGCCAGGGCGACCTTACCGTTAACGTCGCCAGCGTCGACACCGGCGTCGATGCCCAATGGAAAACCGGCGGTACGGCCGACTTCACCGTCGGCGGCAACCTGGTCAACCGCGGCAAGATCAGCGCCGCGCAAAACCTGATCGCCCGCGCCGCGACCCTGAACAACTACGGCACCCTGGGCGCCGCCACCAGCCTGCGTATCGAAGCCGGCAACCTGCGTAACGACGGCGGCCTGCTGTTCAGCGGCAGCGATATGGCCCTGCGTACTAACAGCTTCACCAACCGCCTGGCCAACGTATACAGCCTGGGCGCACTGACCATCGCCGCCAACGACGCAGGCACTGCCGCCACCCTGGTGGAAAACCGCTCCGGCACGATTGAAAGCAGCGGCGACCTGAGCATTCGCGCCACCACAATCAACA
>JBCECW010000086.1:0-9776 GCA_039207785.1 Pseudomonas sp.
AATCGGATAATCCACAATCAACCGCAGCTCATTGATATCGGCATACCGATACCCAGTAGTCGAGCGATGCACCGAGTTACGCAACCGCAGCGACAGATCCTTGGCCTTCCCCGACTGCACCACATAGCGAGCCTCGATATTGCGCTCCCAGTGGTGCGGATCGCTGCCTTCGGGGTAGCGGTAGCGGGAGGTGTAGTAGGTGTTGTCGCTGTTGGCGTTGCTGATATGGTCGCCGCGCAGGTAGCGGGTCATAAAGGTCAGGCCTGGGATGCCGTAGGCGGCCATGTTGAGGTCGTAGCGCAGTTGCCAGGAGCGTTCGTTGGCTTCGGTAAAGGTGGCGTATTGCACGGCGTTGGCCAGGGCCACGCCACCGCCCATGGTGCCAAAACCGATCCAGTCCATCGGCTCGTCGCCGTTGACCGACTGGTAGCCGACGCCAAACGAATGCGCGCCCACTTTGTAAGTGGTCATCAGCGACCAGGTGGTGTTGTCGATGGTGCTGGCCAGCTGCTTGCCGGTGTCGCGGGTGTGGTAGACGTTGAAGTCGAAGGCCAGCGCCTGGTCGTCGGCAATCGGCAGGCTGTATTTGGCGTTGCCGTAGTACTGGTGCCAAACGTCTTCGAGTTCGGCGCCGTACAGGCTCAGGCTCAAGCTGGTGGTGGGCCGGTAGATGCCGCCCAGGTAACTCACCGAGCGAATCTTGATGGGCAGGCCATAGTCCAGCGCCAGGTCGTCGTCGTTGTTGCTGGAGTCGACACTGCCTTTGGCGGTGAAGTGGCCGGCGTCCACGTGCAGGGTTTTCAGCTCGTCGGAGCTTAGGCTCAGGCCGGTGGCGGAGCTGGGGAACAGGCGCACCTGGTTGACCCAGAACACCGGCACTTCGGGAAACTGAGTGCCGTATTTCAGCACGGTGTCGGAGACGCGCATTTTTACTACGCCGCCGGTCTTGGAGTAGTTGTCTTCGGGGTGGCCGTCGCCGTCGATGGGCATCAGGCGCAGCCCGGTGCGACCGCCGCCGCTGTCGAGTTTGATCCCGGTATAGCTGTAGGCATCAATGCCGAAACCGACAGTGCCCTGGGTGAAGCCGGAGGCGTAGTTGACCATCAGGCCTTGTGCCCACTCTTCGGAGTAGTCGCTGCGCTTGTCCACGCTTTTGCGGCTGTTGCGGCCCAGTGACGACACCAGGCCATGCTGGTAGTCGCGGCGGAAGTAGAAGTTGCGGTTCAGCAACGAGAGTTTGCTGTCTTCGATAAATCCTTTGGCGTCTTCCTGGGCGCTGACGGCCATTTCGGTGAAGGCCATAGGAACCAGGAACATAGGAACGAGGGATAGCCGCAAGGCTTTTTTCAGGTGCATGGTTAGGTGCTCTTATTGTTGTTGTGGATAAGTGGCTTTTTCGGCGCGCAAGGCGCCGCACGCCGCCGCATGGGCGTGTACAAAAACTCGTGGGGTGTGGCCCGCTTGCGCGGGCCAGGGCTTAGCGGGCGTGGGTCATGGGCTGACCTCGTGGCGCGGTAGCCGACGTGGGTGAAACGGGCAATGCCATATGCCGTGCGGCCAGGTAGCCAAAGGTCAAACCTGGACCAAGCGTGATGCCCGGCCCCGGGTAGTGGCCGCCCATGATCGAGTTCATATCGTTGCCGGCGGCGTACAGCCCCGGGATCGGTTGGCCGTTTTCGCCCAGCACGCGGGCATGCTCATCGGTGAGCAAACCGCAGGCCGTACCGATATCGCCGGGCACCACCTCGACCGCATAGAACGGCCCCTGCTCAATCGGCGCCAAGCACGGATTCGGCTGGTGCCCCGGCTCGCCCAGGTAACGGTTGTAGGCGCTTTGGCCTTTGCCGAAATCCGGGTCCTGGCCTCTGACGGCGTAGTGGTTGTAACGCGTGACGGTGGCGTTCAGGCCTTCGATATCCACCTGTAGTGCCGCCGCCAACTCACCAATGGTGGCGCCACGTTTCAGGTAGCCCGCGTCGAGAAAACGCTGCAACGACGCCGCTTGCGGTCGCACCATGCCCAGGCCGTAACGGGCGAGGAATTGGCTATCGCAAATCAGCCAGGCCGGCACCGCGCCGGTGCGGTACTGCGCTTCGCCGCAGGCATGGTAGGAGTCGGCTTCGTTGACGAAACGCTGGCCCTGGCGGTTGACCATAATCACCCCCGGTTTGTAGCGATCCAGCATCAGGTGCGGAAAGCGCGCGGTGCTGCCATCGGCGCGTTTCATCAGCGACACCGGCGAGTAGAAGGCGTTATTGGCATTGCGCTTGTCGCCCAGGCTGGCGCCGAGGTCCAGAGCCATACGCAGCCCATCGCCCTCATTCGCTTCATTGCCCGCCGACCACTGCCCACCGGGCTGCGGCAGCAGTTGCGCGCGCATGCTCGGGTTGCCGGGGAAACCACCGGTGGCCAGCAATACGCCGCGCCGCGCGGTTACCTCCACGGGCTGCCCGTTACGCTGCACCAGCGCACCCACGATGCGCCCGCCCTCAGTGCGCAAGGCACTGGCCGGCGCGTTTGCCCACATGGGTACGTCAAGGTCCAGCAAGCTTTTATACAGGCGCCCGGCCAACGCGTTGCCCAGCACCAGCCGGGTGCCGCGGGAATAGCCGCGCAGACGGTCGGTGATAAAGCGCGTCAGCAATTTCACGGCATGAACAAACCCTTTGCGCGAACGCTTGGCTTGCAGCAGCAAATCAATATCGCCCTTGTTGACCATCATGCCGCCAAAGGCCACGAACTCGGGCCAGGGCTTGCGCAGGTTTTCAAACTGCGGGCCCAGGGTGCGCCCGTCGAATTCCAGCGGGTCCAACGCCCGGCCGCCCTCGCCTGCGCCGTCGAGCTCGGACCAGTAGTCCGGCGAATAGGCACGGCCAGAGAACTTCACCTCGGTGTGCTGCTCGAGAAACTCGAGCATCGCCGGCCCATGTTCAAGAAAGGCTTGGCGCAGTTCCCGTGGCGCCGCTTCGCCTACTACCTGGTCGAGATAACGCTCAACGCGCTCGCGGGAATCGGTCACGCCCAGCGCTTTGCCTTGGCGGTTAAGGGGCACCCAGGTGCCGCCGCCGGACAGCGCGGTAGTGCCGCCAAAGTACGCGGTCTTTTCCACCAGCAGCACATCCAGGCCCTGGAGTTTGGCCACCGCCGCCGCACACATGCCGGCGGCGCCGCTGCCAATGATCAGTACGTCGACCTCACGGGTCGTTGCCTTGGTCATGGTCGGCCCCTAGCGCGCCAGGCCCAGCAGCGGTGCGACCGGTGCATAGGGCGTGGGTTGCAACAGATAGCTATCGGCGCGGCCCAGCAGGCTGCGGCCCAGGCTTTGCCGCTGT
The DNA here is from genome assembly GCA_039207785.1 of Pseudomonas sp. Classification (GTDB taxonomy): domain Bacteria; phylum Pseudomonadota; class Gammaproteobacteria; order Pseudomonadales; family Pseudomonadaceae; genus Aquipseudomonas. The sequence goes on from JBCECW010000086.1 coordinate 3,333, forward strand.
GCGGCATGCGCTTGCTGGATCTGCGGGTCATTCCAATAGGCGGCCCAGCCGGCCTCGCGAGCGGCCGAGTCATGCCAGGACAACAAGGTGACCAGCCCCGGCATATTTTGCCCGGCGATCAGGTTGAAGCTGCCGAGCAAGGTGCCGCCGTGGGCGGCCAGCACTGGCAAGGCGGTTTGCGCCACGTACTCGTGGGCGGCCTTGGGTTGGCCGTTGGCGATGGGCTGCACGATCAGTTCGTGCACAGCGCCAACCTGGATATCGCCCTGGGTTTTGCGAAACTCGGTCCAGGCCGGGCTGGGGCTCAGCAGGGAAATATCGTAGTGCTGCACCAGCTCGCTGCCGGCGTTAGTGCTGGCGCGCAGGGCCCACCATTCGGGGTCGGCGTAGAAGCCGCCCCAGTTGGTTTCGCGTTCGGTGTTGTCTTTCCAGGCCATCAGGTAAACAAACATTGGCGTGCCACGGCCGGCCAGCACATGCCAGCGGCCCACGACATTGATGCCGTGGCGGTCCAGCAGCGGCGGCAGGCCATCGCGCATACGCGCATCCAGGTCGTGCATGCGGCCGGGTTCAACATGGTAGTAACGCAGTTCGTATTGCATGTTCGTACTCCAGTTCGGGGGCGCCTCAGGCGCTCGCCACGTAGTTGCCGATGCTCCAGCCGCCATCCACGGTCAACGTATGGCCGTTGATAAAGCTGGCTTGCTCGGAGCAGAGAAAATGGATGGCGTTGGCCACGTCTTCGGGTTGGCCAACGCGATTGAATGGCGTGGTGTCGAGCATGATGGCCTTGAAGCGCGCATCGCCCTGGATACGCTCGCGGGTCAGCGGCGTTTCGATAATGCCGGGGGCCACCGCATTGACGCGGATGCCGGCCGGGCCATAGTCCACCGCCATCTGCCGGGTCAGGCCCACCAGTGCCGCCTTGGTCGCCGCATAGGGCGCCACGCCGGGGTGACCCAGCAGGCCGAAGATCGAGGCCAGGTTGACGATGCAACCGCGCCCGGGCTGCAGGTGCGGCAATGCCTCGCGGGAAAAACGAAACACGCTGCGCAGGTTGATATCGGTGTAGCGGTCCCACTCTTCGTCCGTGGTATCAGCCACCGATTTGGCCTTGCCGATGCCGGCGTTATTGATCAGCCAGTCCAGCGCGCCAAAGGTTTCCAGCGCAGCGGCCACGGCTTGCTGCGGAGCATCCTTGGTGGTGACGTCTTGCTGCACCAGGTGCAGCGCTTCGGGCCGGCTGCATTTGCTGCGGGTTTGTTCCAGCAGGTGCATATCCAGATCAGTGATCACCACGCGCGCACCGGCCTCGACCAGACGCAACGCCGTGGCCTGGCCCAGGCCTTGGCCAGCGCCGGTGATCAGGGCAACAGGTTTATTGCTCAACATAAAAAGGCTCCTTAGCTGTAGCTGCCGCCGAGGGATTTACCGCCATCGACAAACAGCACCTGGCCGGTGACAAAGTCGGTCAGCGGGTTGGCGAAAAACGCCACGGCATTGGCCACGTCTTCCGGTTGCCCGGCACGGCCGGTGGGCTGCAGGGCTTCTTGCGCCTTGCGCCGCTCGGGGCTGAGCGATTGCAGCAACGGCGTGTCGATCAGCCCTGGCGCAATGGCATTTACCGCGATATTGCGCGGCGCCAGCTCCATGGCCACGGCACGGGTGTAGCCGACCACGGCGGCCTTGGAGGCCACGTAGTGCACATGATTACGCGCGCCCAGGTAGGCGCGGGAGGCGACGATCACTACCTTGCCACCGGCCTGCATACGCTCGGCCACGGCCTGGGTCATGGTGTGCACGGCGATGGTGTTGATCTCGTACATACGGCGGAAATCAGCGCTGCTGGCTTCGGCAAACAGGCGCTCATCGAAGATCCCGGCGTTGTTGACCAGCACATTCAGCGCCGGCAGTTCGGCGATCAGTGCCTGCACGGCGGGCTCGTCGGTAATGTCTACGCCACGGGCCGTCACATTCAGCCCTTGCTCACGCAGCGCCGCTGCTTCGCGCTCGGCCAGGTCGATATTGCGGTCGACCATAAACACCTCGAAACCGTCACGCGCCAGGCGCGCCACCGTCGCTTTTCCCATGCCACTGGCGCCGCCAGTGACGAGTGCATAACGCGTACTCATATATCCACCTCTTGTTATAGGGCTGTGCTTACCGGCATCGGGTCGCCGGTTACTGCATGCGGTATCCGCCGTTGACGTCGGTCATGGTGCCGGTCAGGTAGCCGGCCTCGGGCGAGAGCAGAAAGGCGATGGTGGCGGCGATGTCATCGGGCTGGCCGAGACGCCCCAGGGGAATGTTGGCGGCCGCCGCCGACTCCTGGCCCGGCGCCATGGACAGCCGCAGCATCGCGGTGTCGATCAGGCCCGGGGCAATGCCGTTGACGGTGATACCCAGCGGTGCGGTTTCACGCGCCAGGGCCTTGGTGTAACCAAGGATCGCCGCCTTGCTGGAGATATACGCCGAGCTGGAGCGGTAGCCGCCCAACTGCGCCGCGCAGGAGGAGAAGGTCACGATGCGGCTGTGTTCAACCGGCAGATCGCGGCGCGCGCGAACAAAGGCGCGCGTGCAGAGGAAGGTGCCGCGGGTGTTGACGGCGTGGGTCAGCTCCCACTCGTCCAGCGAGGTGTCGGCAATCAGCCGGCGCTCGCCGTTATGCAGGATCAGGATGCCCGCCGCGCACACCAGGGCGCTGACCGGGCCGCACTGGGCTTCGATGGCGGCGTAGGTGCTGTCGACGCTGTGTTCGTCGGCGATATCCATGCCCCAGGCGCTATGCCCTTCGCCCGGCAATTGGGCGACGGTGTCACGGCAGGCGGCTTCTTTGAGATCCGCGGCGGCAATGCGATAGCCACGCGCGGCCAGGTAATGAGCAACAGCGGCACCAATACCTTGGGCGGCACCAGTAACCAGGACGAGACGCTGAGCAGGTGTACTCATGGAGGGGTTTTCCTTTCTTATGCTTATTGTTCATGTACACATGAGTCGAGTTAAACCAAGTCAAAAGAAATAATCGGCGGCTTAACCACAAGATCATGGATACAAGAAAAGGAAAACATACCACTTTAACCCAAAACGTAAACAGAAAACGTAAATGAAAATTTTCAGGTATCGTGGCTTTCGAGTCACCCTAGGCAGCAGTGCCTAAGAAATCGCGGCGCGTGCATACAGCCGCTCACCCTGAATAAAAAAAACAATCAGGTAACAGCTATGGAATCTCAGATTGCCCACTTCCAGGCGGCGCTCGACAAGCGCCCCGTGTCCCGACCGCAGTGGCTGATGCTGCTGCTCCTTATGTTTCTGCTCGTCACCGACGGCTATGACGCGCAAGTCATCAGCTATGTGGTGCCTGTTCTGGTGCAGGAATGGAACCTGCCGGCGGCGGCGTTCGGTCCGGTGTTCAGCGCCAACCTGCTGGGCCTGACCATCGGCGCCCTGCTGGTCAGCCCCTTGGGCGACCGGATAGGTATCCGCCGGGTGCTGCTGGGCTGCGTGATGCTCTACGCGGTGCTGACCCTGGCCATGGTGTTGGCCAATAGCATCGGCGTGCTGATGGCCATGCGGTTTGTCTGTGGCCTGGGTATGGGCGCTGCCATGCCCAGCACCATGGCGCTGATGGCCGAGTACTCGCCGCCGCGCCTGCGCACGGTGATGGTGACCATGGCCGCCGCGGGTTATTCCCTGGGTGGCGTACTGGGCGGGCTGGTGGCCGCCGCGGTGATGGATACCTACGGCTGGCATGCGGTGTTTCTGGCCGGTGGCGTCACGCCGCTGTTGTTGCTGCCGTTCCTGTTCAAGTACTTGCCGGAATCGCTGGCCCGCCTGTTTGCCGACGCACCGCCCTACACCCGCCTGATGAAAATCACCCGGCGCTTTATGCCCGACTGGCAAGTACCGGCGCCTACGCCGGTGGCCGCCGAAGCCAAAGCGCCGAGCACACGCTTCCCCGTGCTTAACCTGTTCCGCGATGGCTGGGCGCGCCCGACGCTGTTTATCTGGGGCACCTTCCTGTCCGGCCTGGTGTTGACCTACTTCTACCTCAGCTGGTTGCCGGTGCTGCTGAAACAAAGTGGCATGACCACCAACGCGGCCAACGTCACCACCTCGCTGTTTCTGCTGTCCGGGGTCGTGGGGGCGGTGATCATGTCGTACCTGGCCGACCGGCTGCAGAACAAAACCCGCGTACTGGCTGCCATGCTGGCCGGCGCCGCGATTGCCACCGTGTGCATTGGCCGCAGCCAGGGGCATGCCGAGTGGCTGGTGGTGTTCGTGCTGGTGGCAGGCTTCTGCATCATCGGTGCGCAGCTGATGCTTAACTCCTTTACCAGCAGCTTCTACCCGAGCTACGCCCGGGCCACCGGCATTGGCTGGGCGATGGGCATTGGCCGTTGCGGCTCAATCATGGCGCCGCTGCTGGGCAGCGCCTTGCTGGCCACCAATACCCCGGTGGAGCAGATCTTCTATGTGTTTGTCGCGCCTGCCGTGACGGCCATGGTGCTGATCCTGCAGGTGCGTAAACCGAAGGACACGCCGCCAGGCGAGCCCCTGCAGCAGGGTAAGCCGGCCGTTTCACGCTAAGCACCGCGCGACGCCGGGTTATGCCGGCGTCGCGTCCTGCTCCAGCAACCACTGGAAATTCTCTTGCAGGTACAACGCGGCAAAATGGATGTGCTCACGCATCAACGCTTCGGCCCGCCAGCCCTCACGGCGAATTACCGCATCGACGATCCGGTGATGGTCATCGTGGGAGCGCAGGATGATTGCGTGGTCACGCCACAGAATCAGCCGCGAGGTGACATAGGGAATGGCCTGGGTACGGCTGACAAAATCCTTGATCCAGTGGTTGCCACTGGCGTCGATCAACACCTCGTGCAGCAGCACATTCATCTGGCTATACGGCTCGAAATCCTCGGCCGCCAGATGGCCTTTGGCGAGCATGGCATCGCCCTCGGCCAAGGCTGTTTGCAGTCGCGCAATGGTCGCTTCATCCAAGCCACGTTCGGCGGTCAGGCGACAGGCCATGCCTTCCAGATTGGCGCGCACGGCGTAGGCCGCGAGGATATCGTCGAGGTCAAAACGGCGGATCAGGTAGCCGCGTTTAGCCTGGTAATTCAACAGGCCTTCGCTGGCCAACGCATTAAGCGCCCCGCGCAGCGGCGTACGCGAAACGCCAAGCTGGGCCGCCAAAGGCACCTCTTCCAGGTGCAGCCCCGATTTAAATTCGCCGCTAAGAATCTTCTCGCGCAACTGCTCGGTGATTTTCTGTGAAAGCGTCTGCATTGCTTCTCTCCGCCCCGCTCCCAGCGAGGCCCTTACGTCCATTCCTAGCCCATACCCCGCCAGGCCACGCCCATTATGCCTACACGTGAGCACGCTCCTGCCATGGATCTCTATTCCTATTACCGCTCCACCTCGTCCTACCGAGTGCGCATCGCCCTGGCACTTAAAGGCGTGGCCTACCACAGCCTGCCGGTAAACCTGATTGCTGACGGTGGCGAGCACCGCAAGCCGGCCTATCGCGCTATCAATCCGCAAGGTCGAGTGCCGGCCTTGCGCACCGAAGACGGCGCCATCGTGGTGCAGTCGCCGGCCATCATCGAGTACCTGGAAGAGTGTTATCCACAGCCACCGCTGCTGCCCGCAGCCCCGCTCGAACGCGCCCATGTGCGCAGCGTGGCCGCGTTGATCGGCTGTGATATTCACCCGCTGCACAACGTGGCGGTGCTAAATCGTCTGCGCGGTCTGGGAATTGAGGAAAACGACGTAAACGAGTGGATTGGCCACTGGATCAGCGAAGGGTTTGCCGCCATCGAGCAGCTGATTGGCGACCAGGGTTTCTGCTTTGGCGCGCCCGGGCTGGCGGATATCTACCTGTTGCCACAGGTGTACGCCGCGCGCCGCTTTGCCGTCGACCTGACGCCCTACCCTCGCATTCTGCGGGTGGAAGCCCTGGCGCTAGAGCACCCGGCATTTCAAGCGGCACACCCAGCCAACCAGCCAGATACGCCGGCCTGACTTAGCGCGGGTGACTGCCGGCCATACGCTCGGTAATAGCCCGCGCGGTGGTGTCGAGCAGTGCCAGCGCGGCCTCACGGTGCTGATCCACCAGCACCGAGCCAGGACCGATGACGGTGAGCACACCCACCAGGCGATCGCCGGTGGCAAACAGCGGTGCCGACAGGGCGTTGACCCCCGCCATCAGCAAACCCTGAATCTGGTTCAAGCCGGTGGCGCGAATGCGCTCGCGGCGCGGCCCCACTTCGGCCTCGACCTGCTTGCGGAACTGTTCGCCGCCGCGCTGCAGCTCGTCTTCACGCATTTCGCGCAATTCGGCACCGCGCTTGATCTCGATCCGATCGATCCGGTGCCGCAGGTCGACCCTGCGGAGGATATCGCGCTGTCACCGGACGATCTGGCGGCGATCGACGCTTATAC
>JBCECW010000086.1:9786-10145 GCA_039207785.1 Pseudomonas sp.
CACCATGCCGGTGGAGGAACTCAGCAATGGCAATACCGAGCCCACGCGGGTAACCAGGGTGACATCGCCCACCGATTGCTCGATATGCACAACGGTCGGGCCCTTGTTGCCCCACACGGCCAGAAAGCAGGTTTCGTTAAGGGCTTCGCGCAGCGCTACCAGATGCGGCGTGGCGATCTTCACCACATCGAGCCGACCCAGGGCGGCCAGGCCCACATACAGCGCTTCACGGCCCAGGCCGTAGTGGTTGGTCTGCGGGTCCTGCTCGGCAAAACCGCTGGCGATCAACGCTTGCAGATAGCGGTGAACCTTGGCCGCGGGCATGCCCAGGTGCTCGGCCAGGTTGGACAGCGACGTGC
>JBCECW010000087.1:0-7580 GCA_039207785.1 Pseudomonas sp.
CCAGAACTGGCGCATCGAGAAGATCCAAGGCGAGCGCGCTGCTCGCGCCGCCAAGCGCGAGTCGCAGTCGCTGGAAGCCCTGGAGGGCGGCGACCTGGGCCCCGAGCAGGTCGGTCTGGTGATCGCCCACTTTGGCGTGCAGGTCGAAGTGGAAGCCCGTGATGGCGACCTGGCTGGCCAGGTCTTTCGCTGCCACCTGCGGGCCAACCTGCCGACGCTGGTCACCGGTGACGAAGTGGTCTGGCGCGCCGGCAACCAGGGCATCGGCGTTATCGTGGCGCAGCTGCCGCGCCAGACCGAGCTGTGCCGCCCGGACACCCGTGGCCAGTTAAAGCCGGTGGCCGCCAACGTCGACCTGATCGTGATTGTGTTTGCCCCGCTACCCGAACCCCACGCCAACCTGATCGACCGCTACCTGGTCGCCGCCGAGCACGCCGGCATCCGGCCATTGCTGCTGCTGAACAAGGCCGACCTGATCGATGAGAAAAACGCGGTGGCGCTCAACGCCTTGCTCGGCGTGTACCGCCAGCTGGGTTACCCGCTGCTGGAAGTGTCGGCGCACCACGGTAATGGCATGCAATTGCTGCAGGCCGAGCTGGACGGCCATGTCAGTGTGTTTGTCGGCCAATCGGGGGTGGGCAAGTCGTCCCTGGTCAACAGCCTGCTACCGGAAGTCGATACCCGCGTCGGGCCGCTGTCCGAACTCACCGGCAAGGGCACCCACACCACCACCACCGCGCGGCTGTTCCACTTCCCCAACGGCGGTGAACTGATCGACTCCCCGGGTATTCGCGAATTCGGCCTGGTGCATGTCAGCCGCGATGACGTGGAAGCCGGCTTTATCGAGTTCCACGACCTGCTGGGGCGTTGCCGTTTCCGTGACTGCAAGCACGACCGTGAACCAGGCTGTGCGCTGCTCAAGGCCTTGGAAGAAGGGCGGATTCAACCGCAACGGATGGCCAGTTACCGGCACATCATTTCCACCCTGCCGGAGCAGGAGTACTGAAAAGCAAAAGGCCGCGTGGATACGCGGCCTTTTGCTTTTCAGCGCGCTCTAGTTCTCCCGCGCCTGGTCCAGCTTTAACGCGCCGTTGTCGAAGACGTTAAGCTTTTCCCGAAGCTGTTCAGGGGTGGTCTGCGCACCGGGCGCCGCAGCCGGAGCAGCCGGGGCCGCCGGCGTGCCAGGGGCCGGTGCCGCGCCAGGCGCAGCAGGCGCACCTTCGGCCGGCTTGGCGCCCTCTTCGCCGTCGGCACCCTGCTCACCCTCGATGGCGCGCTGGGCCTTTTTGGTCAGCACGATAATGTCGATACGGCGGTTGACCGGGTTCATCGGGTCTTCACGGTCGAACAACGCCGAGGACGCATAGCCCACCACGCGCGCCACCTGCTCTTCCGGGTAGCTGCCAGCCACCAGGGTGCGGCGCGCGGCGTTGGCCCGCTCGGCCGACAACTCCCAGTTGCCGTAGTCGCCACGGCCTACAAACGGCTTGGCATCGGTATGACCACTGATACTGATCTTGTTCGGCACCGCCTTGATGGTGTCGGACATGGCGATCAGGATGTCTTCGAAATACGTCTGCAACCGTGCGCTACCGCTGTCGAACATCGGCCGGTTGGCGGCATCCATGATCTGGATACGCAAGCCGTCCTGGGTGATCTCGAACAGGATCTGGTCCTTGAAGCGCTGCAATTGCGGGTTCTCGTTGACCTTGTTCTGCAGCTCTTGCAGCAGCAGTTCCAGGCGCTCTTTCTCGAGTTTTTCCGCGATATTTTCCGCCTGGCTTTCGCTCGGTGCGATATCGCTGTCGGTGTCCGAAGTGGTATCGGTGGCGGCCTTGGCGTCTTTGACTTCCGGGTTCAGGGTCTTGTCCGGCGCCGGCGTGGGCGTGCCGCCCAGGTCGATCACATAGGGGCTGGCGCTTTCACTGAAACCGACGGGGTCCTGGAAGTAACCGGAAATGGCTTTCTTCTGCTCCGGGGTGGCCGAGGACATCAGCCACAGCACCAGGAAGAACGCCATCATCGCTACCGCGAAGTCGGCGAAAGCGATTTTCCAGGCGCCACCGTGATGCCCTGCGGCAAACTTCTTGACGCGTTTGACGATGATGGGTTGGTTGTTATCCATCTATCAGCGGCCGCGAATCGCTTGTTCCAGCTCGCTGAAACTTGGCCGGTGCGCGGAGAACAACACCTTGCGACCAAATTCCACCGCCAGCGACGGCGGCATACCGGAGGCCGAGGCCACCAGCGACGCCTTGATCGCCTCGTAGACGTTCAGCTCTTCCTTGGCATCGTGCTCCAGGCACACCGCCAGCGGGCCGAAGAAACCATAGGCCGCGAGAATACCGAGGAAGGTACCCACCAGCGCCGCACCTACGTGCTGGCCGAGGGCCGATTGTTCCACCTGGCCGAGCAGGGCCATGGTCACCACGATACCCAGTACCGCGGCCACGATCCCGAAGCCCGGCAAGCCGTCGGCGATACGGGTTACGGCGTGGGAGTTGTGTTCGAGTTCTTCCTTGAGGCTGCTCAGTTCCATATCGAACAGGCCCTCAAGTTCATGGGGCGCCATGTTGCCGGAGGACATGATGCGCAGGTAGTCGCACACGAAGGCGGTCATGCCGGCATCTTTGAGCAGGCCCGGGTATTTGCTGAAGATGGCACTGGCGGCGGGGTCTTCGACGTCGGCCTCGATGGCCATCATGCCTTCGCGGCGGCTCTTGTTGAGGATCTCGTAGAGCATGCTCAACACTTCCAGGTAGAAGGCGTGGGTAAAGCGGTTACCGAACATCTTCAGGGCTTTCTTGAACACCGACATAAAGGTGCTGCCGGGGTTGGCCTGGAGGAATGCGCCCAGTGCCGCGCCGCCGATGATCATCACCTCGAAAGGCTGGATCAGGGCCGCGACCTTACCGTGGGACAAAATGTACCCGCCCAATACCGAAGCGAATACAACAATGATGCCAATGATTTTTGCCATAGAGGGTTACTTAAAAGCCAAGAAGTCGCAGCCAGGGGAAGGGTTATAAAAATCAGCCCTTCTAATTATCGGAACTTATACGCCAGACTATAGCCAGTTAAGGTTAAAAGCCAATGGGCTAAAAACACATGCCGACCTTGCCACCGCTACCCTCCAGCCTGAAAACCTGGGTCAAACACCTCGATAAAGTGCGCCTGCCCATCCTGGCGACGACCCACGAACGGGTACGCCGCGCCCTGGTCAGCAGTAGCACGTCGCTGCGTGAAGTAGCCGAGCGTATTGAGGCCAGCCCCTCGATGGCACTGTTGGTAATGCGTGAAGCCAATGGCAGCAACAACAGCCTGAGCGAGCCGGCCGAGAGCCTGGAAATCGCCATCAGCCGCCTGGGTCTCAAGCGCACCGAAGACCTGTTGAATTTGTTGCCGGTGGTTGCCGAAGACAAAATCCCCCAGCCCCTGCGGCAACTGCAATTGATCAGCCAGCACGCCTCGCAGCAGGCCAGCGGCCTGTTTGCCAACCGGCTGGCGCGGCTGTGGCAGGAAATCCACTGGAGCAGCCTGCTGTTTTTATCGCCGCTGTGGCCACTGGCTGCTGCGCACCCCGAACTGATGGATAAATGGGAACAACGGGTACTCGCGCTTGGCGAACCGGCGCACAAGGTCGAGCGCGAGCTGTTTGGCGTGTCCCTGCCCAAGCTGTGCCTGGCCCTGGCCGAACAATGGCGCCTGCCGGAGTGGATCGTGCAGGCCTATCGCCTGCTGGCCACGGACCACCGCTGGCTGGCCAAGGCCCTGCACATCGCCCGTAATAATGAAGAGCCGCTGCACCAGCAACAGCTGCTGGATGCCGACCCCGCGCTGTCGCGCTGGCTGACCCACCCGGGCAACACCATCCTGTTTGCCAATGCCCTGGCCCTGAGCGCGCACGAAGCCTGGGAAAGCCCCCATAGTCTGCGCTGGCAACGAATCACCGCCCTCTACCTGCAAGTGCCGCTGGCCGAACTGCAACAGCTGACCCACCAGCAAGCCGTAATCAGCGCCCGGCAATTCCCCGGCACCGAACTCTGGCACCCCGCCCACGCCCTGCTGTGGCAATGGGACGCGCGCCACCTGCAACCTGCGGCCCCGCCGCCACCGGTGGCCAAGGACACCTCGCCCGCCTGGCAACAACACTGCCGCGAGCTGCTGCGCGACCCGAGTGCGTTTTCCAACCTGCTGCAATTGACCACCTGTATTCGCGATGCCCTGGACGCCTGCGGCATGAGCCGCGCCCTGGTGATGCTTGCGGATAAAACCCATAGCCGCCTGGTCACCCAACAAACCGTGGGCATGCCCAAGGAAGCCCAGGCGCTGACCCTCGACCCGGCCAATAGCCAGGTGCTTAAACGCCTGCTGGCCCAACCTGGGCAATTGCGCCTGAGCCCGGAAAATATCGCCCAGTTCTCGGCCTTGTTGCCGGGCACCTTGAAAGCGCTGTTCCCCGGCGAACATATGCTGATGCGCTCGCTGGCCAGTAACGGCAGGGTGGTGATGGTGCTGGTGGTCGACCAGCAGGGCGCGCCGCTAAGCGACCCTTGCGTGCAGGCCTTTGGCAAAATATCGCAATGCATCGAACGCGCCTTGGCCAGCTTTGCCAAACGCGGGCGCTAACCTTTCCGCTACAATTTGCCCCCTTATCATTTGGCCTGGAGGCCATGCATGTCCGCCTTCTCTGGTTTGCCCCTGGTCATTGAACCCGCCGACCTCGCTGCGCGCCTGGATGCGCCCGAGCTGATTCTGGTCGACCTGACCAGCGCAGCCCGTTACGCCGAAGGCCATATTCCGGGCGCACGCTTTGTCGACCCCAAGCGCACCCAGCTCGGCCAACCGCCAGCGCCGGGCTTGCTGCCAACCCCGGAAAATCTACAAAACCTGTTTACCGAGCTGGGCCACAACGCCAACGCTGTCTACGTGGTGTACGACGATGAAGGCGGCGGTTGGGCCGGGCGGTTTATCTGGCTGCTGGATGTGATCGGCCACAGCCAGTACCACTATGTGGATGGCGGCCTGCTGGCCTGGCAGGACGAACAGCGCGCGCTGAGCACCGAGGTTCCGGCGGCCAGCACCCAGGCGCCAGTCACCCTGACGCTGAACGACGCCCCCACTGCTACCCGCGAGTATCTGCAAAGCCGTCTGGGCAGCGCCGATCTGGCGATTTGGGATGCCCGTGGCCCGCTCGAATACAGCGGCCAGAAAATGGTGGCGGCACGCGGCGGGCATATCCCCGGCGCCGTAAATTTCGAGTGGACTGCCGGCATGGACCGCGACCGCGCCCTGCGCATTCGCACCGACATGCCGGAAATCCTGCACAGCCTGGGCATCAGCAAAGACAAAGAAATCATCACCCACTGCCAAACCCATCACCGCTCCGGCTTCACCTACCTGGTGGCCAAAGCCTTGGGTTACCCGCGCGTAAAAGCCTATGCCGGCTCGTGGGGCGAATGGGGCAACCTCGCCGATACGCCGATCGAAATCTAAGCCAACGCCTCGCGCACCTCGGCCACTTATTTAACGTTTAAGGACACCCATGAAAGACCGTCTATTTATCCTCAGCCAATACCTGCTGCCCCATCACCTGCTGTCGCGACTGATTGGCTGTGTCGCCGAATGCCGAGCTAGCTGGCTGAAAAATCCGCTGATCACGTGGTTCGTCAAGCAATACCAAGTGGACATGAGCGAAGCACAGGTCGAAGACCCAACCGCCTATGAAAACTTCAACGCCTTCTTTACCCGCGCCCTGAAAGACGGTGCGCGCCCGCTGGATGAAACCCCCGGCGCGATCCTGTGCCCGGCCGACGGTGCCGTCAGCCAACTGGGCGCCATCGAACATGGTCGCCTGTTCCAGGCCAAGGGCCATAGCTTCAGCGCCGTGGAATTGCTCGGTGGCGACAGTGAGCGCGCCGCGCCGTTTATGGGCGGCGAATTCGCCACCATCTACCTGTCGCCCAAGGACTACCACCGCGTGCATATGCCCCTGGCCGGCACCTTGAAAGAGATGGTGTACGTGCCGGGCCGCCTGTTCTCGGTCAACCAGACCACCGCCGAAAACGTGCCGGAACTGTTCGCCCGCAACGAGCGCCTGGTGTGCCTGTTCGACACCGAGCGCGGGCCGATGGCCGTGGTACTCGTGGGTGCCATGATCGTTGCCGCCATCGAAACCGTATGGGCCGGCCAGGTTGCACCACCGGCGCGCCTGCTGAAAACCACCCGCTACGATGCGGCGGCACGCGGTCCTATCGAACTGGCCAAGGGCGCTGAGCTGGGCCGTTTCAAACTGGGCTCCACTGCCATCGTGCTGTTTGGCCCGAACCAGGTGAAATGGGCGGAACATATGGTTGCCGGCAGCGCCACGCGCATGGGCGAACGCCTGGCTGACGCGCGCACTGTCTAGTCGGTGCAAGGCAGCACTGTTGAACGTCTAGGTTGGCGCCGAGGTCTCACGCAGATAAAACCTCGACCAGCAAAGGCAAAATGCCATCTTTGCCATACCCTCGATTGGCTGCGGGTGTGGCAAGATGCTGCTAGAGTTCGGAAAACCCGACATTCAGATCGACTCGCCACGCCCCCGAGCGCAGGAGTGTCCAGCCAGATGGATTACGAGTTACATGGATAAACAGAATCCCCACCTGCTGCTACGTGTACCCACGCCAAATCAGCAGAAGCTTTCGTTCTGTGACTCCAGCCCTCGCGACCTGAAACGTTGGATCGCCGGTCTGCCGAAGGCCAACTTGGGCGAAACGGCCCGTCAGCTCTACCAATGCCTGGTCGAACTGAACCAACTGATCACCCCCGCCGAAAACCGCTTGCAGCTGCTCGAACTGCTGCGCGCGGAAGTCTATTTCGTCAGCAAGCACCTGGAACGGCACTTCCTCAACCAGGCCATCGTGCTTGATGAGCGCCCACGCAAAGTAGCCAACCTGTGCCAGGCCCTGGAGAACCATCTGGCGGCCGGCTACAAACTGATCGTTGCCCAGGAAGCGCCGCGCAATAGCCGCGAGCGCAACCAGATGCAGTTGCTGACCATCGCCATCCAGCGCGCCTGCCATTGCCTGTGCGGCCCGCTGATTCGCGCCAGCCAGCTGTATTGCCCGGTGCCCGAAGGCCTGTGGCTGGAACTGCACAAGCTCTACCAGATCGCCCAGAACAGCGCGCTGCAAACCATCGTGGTACGCGACGACATGGCCCTGCACACCAAGGGCCTGAGCGTTGAACAAACCTACCTGATCGCCTTGCTGCTGGGGTGCGCACGCACCAACCAGATGCGCCAGAGCGGCATCGCGCGCCTGGCCGAAGTGCTGGCCGCGTGGAGTTCGCTGGTGCACCTGCAAGCAGCCGACGAGCCGGGCAGCCTGTTCGCCATTCCCGCCCAGGTGGATGGCCCGCCGCGCTACAAATCGCTGTTCCAGGACAGCGAACTGCACAACCTGCTGGGGATCGACCCGCAGCCGCTGGTGGATGCCATCAAGGAACACCTGATGCTCGACGCGGACAGCCGCGCCACCTCGCGCCTGCTGATTCCCGAAGGCATGAGCATCGACCTGTTGCAGCACCTGAGCTCCGCC
>JBCECW010000087.1:7590-10105 GCA_039207785.1 Pseudomonas sp.
TGCAACATCTCTCCTCGGCCTGGGGGGACATCGCCGAACGTACCTTCCAGCGCAACGCCGGCCATGGCAGCTTGACCCTGTGCCTGGGCATGAGCGCCCTGCACTTCTTCCTCGCGGGCGGCAAACCGTTCAACGAAGTGCTCAAGCGCCCGGAAGAACGCCAGACCGCCACCTTCAAAGCGATCAACGCCGACGCCAAGGACATCTGGCGTAACGCCTTCGACGCCCAGGCCACGGTGGACTGGAACGGCGGCATCCCGCACGAAGAAATCCAGTACCAGCGCCCGGTCAGCGAAAGCGACAGCGGCGCGGCAGCCGAAAACAACTACGCCACCTATGAGCTGGCCATCGTCAACCACAGCCCCGGTGGCTATTGCCTGAGCTGGCCGAAGGAAGTGCCGAGCCAATTGCAGGCCGGTGAATTGCTCGGCGTGCAAGACTCGCCCGAGCAGAACTGGAGCGTTGCCCTGGTGCGCTGGATTCGCCAGGTACGCGGTGGCGGCACGCAGATGGGGATCGAACTGATCGCCCCGCATGCGCAACCCTGCGGCCTGCAATTGCTGCGCAAAGCCGACCAGAGCAGCCAGTACCTGCGTGCGCTATTGCTGCCGGAGATCAGTGCGATTTCCCGCCCGGCCACGCTGATTACCGCGCGCCTGCCCTTCCAGGAAGGCAACAAGGTGCAGATCAATATCAACGGCGAAGAACGGCGCGCGGTGCTGAGCCGCAAGCAAACCAGTACCGGCAGTTTCAATCAGTTCGAATACCGTGCAGTGGAGATGACGCCGCCCGAACAAGGGAAGCCGGTCACACCGCAGAAAGCCCAGGGGGCAAGCGGCGAGGAAGACTTTGACTCACTTTGGAAGTCTCTGTAGATTGCCCCGCACACCCCTTTTATCGCCTTTTCGCGCCCGTTCGGCGCCGTCTAAGCACACGCCATGGCCATCGAAAAGAAAACCATCCGGCTGCTGATTCTCGAGGACTCGCAGAACGAGGCCGAGCGTCTCGTCAGCCTGTTCCGCAACGCCGGTCGCGCTACGCGCGTACACCGCCTGACCTCCAGCGACGACCTGGCCAATGCCCTGCAACAAAGCTGGGACTTGCTGATTGCCGCGCCAAGCAGCGAGAGCCTTGACCCCAGCGAAGCGATCAATGCGATCCGCCGCCAGGCCAAAGATATTCCGCTGATTCAGCTGACTGCCGACAACGACCCCGACGCCATTACCGAGGCATTGGCCCTCGGTGCCCAGGACGCCTTGCCGCAAGGCGAAGACGAGCGCCTGATCCTGGTGGCCAACCGTGAGCTGGCCAACCTGGAAGAACGCCGTGGCCGGCGCACCGCCGAAATCGCCCTGCGCGAAGCGGAAAAACGCTGCCAGTTGCTGCTCGACAGTTCGGTCGATGCCATCACCTACGTGCACGACGGCATGCATATCTATGCCAACCGCGCGTACCTCAAGCTGTTCGATTACGAGGACGGCGAAGAGCTCGAAGGCATGCCGATGATTGACCTGATCGCCAGCTGCGATCATGCCAACTTCAAAGACTTCCTGAAGAACTACCAGAGTGCCGAAGGCAGCGCCGAGCTGACCTGCAGCGGCATCAAGGCCAACGGCCAGACGTTCCAAGCGCGTATGAGTTTCTCGCCCGCCACCTACGACAGCGAACCCTGCATCCAGGTGGTTATCCGCGCTGAAACGGGCAACGCCGAGCTGGAAGAAAAGCTGCGGGAGATCAGCAGCCAGGACCTGGTCACCGGCCTGTTCAACCGCAGCCATTTCCTCGAGCTGATGGACGCCGCCGCCGACCGCGCAGTGAATGCCGGGCAGCCTGCCACGCTCAGCTATATCCGCCTGGACCGCTACAGCAACCTGCTGGCCGAAACCGGCCTGGCGGGTATCGACCTGCTGCTGACCGACCTGGCCAACCTGCTGCGCCAGCACTTCGGTGGCGACACCCAGCTGGCGCGCTTTGGCGACGACGTATTTGCCGCGCTGCAAATGGGCAAAACCCCTGAGCAAGCCGAAGAAGAACTCAAGGCGCTACTGAAGAAAGTCGAAGGCCATATGTTCGACGTCAGCGGCCGCACCGTGCAGACCAGCCTGTCAATTGGCGTCGCCGGCCTCAATGAAAAGACCGCGAACGCCCAGGAAGTGGTCGACCGCGCGCACCGTTGCGCGGACGAGATAAGCGACGGCAACGGCCTCAAGCTGTACAACCCGGCCCAGGAGCTGGCTGCCGCTGCCAACCGCGGCAGCATTATCGCCATGGTCCAGCAGGCGCTGGAGAACAACAGCTTCCGCCTGCTGTTCCAGCCGATCATCAGCCTGCGTGGCGACAGCAGCGAGCACTACGAAGTGCTGCTGCGCCTGCTTAACCCGCAAGGCGTGGAAGTGCCACCGAGCGACTTCCTCGGCGCCGCACGCGAAGCTGGCATGGCCGAGAAGATCGACCGCTGGGTGATCCTCAACTCCATCAAGCTGCTCGCCGACCACCGCGCCAAAGGCCACAACAC
>JBCECW010000088.1:0-3889 GCA_039207785.1 Pseudomonas sp.
CGGTCGGTGATCTGGTCTTCCGGGAAAAAGTGCTCGTTCTCTGGCAGGTGCTGGTTGATCAGGCCTTCCAGGACATCGAGGTTATGCCCGTGCTGCGCGGAAATCGGCACGATCTCGGCGTTTGGCAGTTGGCCTTGCAGCCACTCCAGGTGGGGCATCAGCTCGGCTTTGTCTTCGATGCGGTCGGTTTTGTTGATCGCCAGGATCACCGGGCCCTGCACAAACTGCACACGCTCTAGAACCATCTGGTCTTCTTCGGTCCAGCGGGTGCGCTCCACCACGAAGATCACCACATCGACGTCCTTGAGGGCGGCCGAGGCGGTTTTGTTCATATAGCGGTTAAGGGCTTTTTCGCCGTTCTTGTGCATGCCGGGGGTGTCAACGTAGATGGCCTGGATCGGCCCCTCGGTCTTGATGCCCAGCATATTGTGGCGAGTGGTCTGCGGCTTGCGCGAGGTGATCGCCAGCTTTTGCCCGAGGATATGGTTGAGCAGCGTCGACTTGCCCACGTTGGGGCGGCCGACGATGGCGACATAGCCACAGCGTGTTGCGGTTGAATCAGTCATGGGCATTCTCCACGCCAAGGGCGATCAAGGCGGCCGCGGCGGCCACCTGTTCGGCGATACGGCGGCTGGCGCCCTGCCCTACGGTCTTGTCATTCAATAAGGTGACCTGGCACTCGACGACGAAAATTCGGCAGTGCGGGTCGCCCTGGATATCCACCACGTCATAGCGCGGCAGTTCGCAGCCGCGCGACTGCAGAAATTCCTGCAGACGGGTTTTCGGGTCTTTGTTGGTGTCGACCAAGGTCAGACCGTCCAGCTCAGAGCTTAGCCACGCCAACACACGTTCGCGCGCTGCCTCCATGCCGGCGTCCAGGTAAATGGCGCCAATCAGGGCTTCCAGCGCATCGGCCAGAATCGACTCACGGCGGAAGCCGCCACTCTTGAGCTCGCCAGAGCCCAGGCGCAGGTATTCACCCAGATCGAAGCCGCGGGCCAGAATGGCCAGGGTTTCACCTTTCACCAGGCGCGCGCGCAAACGCGACAACTGGCCTTCGCGCGCCTGGGGAAAACGCTCGAACAGCGCTTCGCCGGCCACGAAGTTGAGGATAGCGTCACCGAGAAACTCCAGGCGCTCGTTATTGCGCCCGGCAAAGCTGCGGTGAGTGAGGGCCAGGATCATCAGATCCTGGTCTTTGAAGCTATAACCGAGCTGACGCTCTAAACGACTCAGTGCTGCACTCACGGCATACGCACGCGAAATTCTTTGTCGAAACGGGCGACAAGGTCGAGGTTTTGAATAATCGACTCGCGGCGCTCGTACTTCAGATGCACGCGAAATTCGTTGTTATCCAGTTTGACCTCCATGGCCTTCTGCAGATCGATGCCGCTGATAGAGTTCACAGTCATCGCTTTACCGACATGGGCATAGAATTCAGAAACACTGCGCACATCCGAAACTTTGTCAGTTTCAACAGCCATGATGGCTTTTTCCAACGCCGAGTTGTCCATGTAGTGGGGAAACATCTTGAACGCGGTGCTAGCAAAAAACGCCAACACTGCAACCGTAATCATCCACCCCAGCACTCCCATACCCTTTTGCGAACGCGCAAACGTCATGTTTGACCTCAGTGTCAGTGTTTTTTAGAAAGTCTTGGCCTCTGCGGGCCTGACTATATATAGCGCGCGGCGCTGGTTTTAGCAGCGCCGACGGATCAGTGAATCAGGCCTACCCGTGACAGAGTCGGCACGTTGCGCAATTTCGGGTCAGCCCAGCTCAACCACACGGCGAAGGCTTTGCCGACAATATTCTTGTCCGGCACCATGCCCAGCAGCTCTTTTGGAATGTTCGGGTCGTTCCAGTAACGGCTGTCGTTCGAGTTGTCGCGGTTGTCGCCCATCATGAAGTAGTGCCCGGCCGGCACTGTCCACTCGTTGCCGGGGTCGGCACGGTAGCGGTTCATTTCGATACGAATCAGATGCTCGACCTCGCCCAGTTTTTCCTGGTACAGCGTGGCGCTGCCCAGCGAACCTGGCTCTTCACCCAACAGCTTTTTCGCCACCAGCTCGCCGTTGACGAACAGTTGCTTGTCGGCGGTGTAGCGAATCTTGTCACCCGGCAGGCCCACTACACGCTTGATGTAGTTGATGGTCGGCTCGCTCGGGTAGCGAAATACCATGACGTCGCCGCGCTGCGGATCACCCACTTCGATGACCTTGGTGTCGAGCACCGGCAGGCGGATGCCATAGGCAAACTTGTTCACCAGAATAAAGTCACCCACTTCCAGGGTCGGCTTCATCGAGCCCGAGGGAATCTGGAACGGCTCGACCAGAAACGAGCGCAGCACCAGCACGATGGCCAGCACCGGAAAGAACGACTTGCCGTATTCCACCAACAGCGGCTCGCGGTTCAGTTGCTCGACGACAGCCTCGTCAGCCTGGCCCACCTGTCCGGTGTAGGCGACGATCGCCGCCCGGCGACGCGGCGCCAGCAGGACCAGGTCGAGCAATGCCAACGCGCCGCAAACAGCCACGGCGATCACCAACAACAGCGGAAAATTGAACGACATAGGTATTAACCATCCAACCTGAGCACTGCAAGGAAGGCTTCTTGTGGAATCTCCACGTTGCCGACTTGCTTCATCCGTTTTTTACCGGCTTTCTGCTTTTCGAGCAGTTTGCGCTTACGGCTGACGTCACCGCCGTAGCACTTGGCCAATACGTTCTTGCGCAGCGCCTTGACGGTGGTGCGGGCCACAATCTGCCCGCCGATGGCAGCCTGGATGGCCACGTCGAACATCTGCCGCGGGATCAAGTCTTTCATCTTCTCGGTCAACGCACGACCTTTGTAGTGTGCGTTGTCACGGTGCACGATCAGCGCCAGGGCATCGACCTTGTCGCCGTTGATCAGCACGTCGAGTTTCACCAGGTTGGCCGACTGATAGCGGTCAAAGTGGTAATCCAGCGACGCATAACCCCGGCTGGTGGATTTCAGGCGGTCGAAGAAGTCCAGCACCACCTCGTTCATCGGCAGGTCGTAGCTGACCTGCACCTGAGTGCCGAGGAACAGCATGTCGCGCTGCACGCCGCGTTTCTCGATACACAGGGTGATGACGTTGCCCAGATGCTCCTGCGGCACCAGGATATTGGCGCGCACGATCGGCTCGCGCATATCCTCAATGGCCGACAGATCCGGCAACTTCGACGGGTTGTCGACGTAGATGGTTTCACCGTTCTTCAACAGCAATTCGAAAATTACCGTTGGGGCGGTGGTGATCAGGTCCAGGTCGTACTCGCGCTCCAGGCGCTCCTGGATGATTTCCATGTGCAGCATGCCGAGGAAGCCGCAACGGAAGCCAAAGCCCAGTGCATCGGAGCTTTCTGGCAGGTACTGCAGGGACGAGTCGTTCAGGGTCAGCTTTTGCAGCGCTTCGCGGAAGTCCTCGAAGTCGTCGGAGCTCACCGGGAACAGGCCGGCGTACACCTGCGGCTGGATCCGTTTGAAACCCGGCAGCACGTCAACATCGGGGGTGGAGCTGAGGGTCAGGGTGTCACCGACCGGCGCGCCGTGAATGTCCTTGATGCCGGCGATGATAAAGCCCACTTCTCCCGCTTTCAGGTCAGCGGTGGCGGTGTGTTTCGGGGTAAATACGCCGACGCTGTCCACCAGGTGGATCTTGCCGGTGGATTTCACCAGGATCTTGTCGCCTTTCTTCACGCTGCCCTGGCGAACGCGAACCAGGGACACTACGCCCAGGTAGTTATCGAACCAGGAGTCGATGATCAGCGCTTGCAGCGGGTCTTCGATATTGCCGGTGGGTGCCGGAATGGTCTGCACCAGACGCTCCAGCACTTCGTCGACGCCCATGCCGCTCTTGGCGCTGCAA
>JBCECW010000088.1:3899-5845 GCA_039207785.1 Pseudomonas sp.
CACTGCAGGCCACGGCGTCGCTGGCGTCGATACCGATGATTTTCTCGATTTCTTCTTTGACCCGGTCCGGATCGGCCTGGGGCAGGTCCATCTTGTTCAGCACGGGCATCACTTCCAGCCCTTGCTCGATGGCGGTGTAGCAGTTGGCGACCGACTGCGCTTCCACGCCCTGGCTGGCATCCACCACCAGCAAGGCGCCTTCGCAGGCAGCAAGGGAACGGCTGACTTCATAGGTGAAGTCCACGTGCCCGGGGGTGTCAATAAAGTTCAGCTGATAGGTTTTGCCGTCCCGTGCCTTGTAATGCAGGGTGACGCTGTGCGCCTTGATGGTGATGCCACGCTCGCGCTCAAGGTCCATGGAGTCGAGGACCTGGGCTTCCATTTCGCGCTCGGACAAGCCGCCGCACATCTGGATAAAACGGTCGGCCAGGGTCGATTTGCCGTGGTCGATGTGGGCGATGATGGAGAAATTGCGGATATGACTCAGGTCACTCACGGATCAACACTCAAAAAGGCCGCAGGCAGACTGCCCGCCGAAAAATAGCCGGGAAGTGTACCCGATCGGCCGCGCGGGCGTCACCCGGGCGCCCGACCAGCACCCATGAAAAAGGGCGATCTTTTGGATCGCCCTTTGCGTATTACCGCCCAACCGTCATTCCGAGAGCTTGAAGGTAATAAAGCTGGCACGCCCTTCACGCAGCACGCGCATCGACACCGAACGGTTCTTCGGCAGCGCCTGGGCGACCTGGGTAAAGGTTTTCGCCGAATCAATCGCCTGATTATTCAGATGAGTGATAACGTCGCCAGGACGCAGGCCGATCAATGCGGCAGGACCGTCCTGCACTTCCTTGATCACCACGCCACCCTTGAGATCCAGGGCCTTGCGCTCATCGGCGCTAAGCTCCGCGACCTTGACGCCCATGCGGTTGCTGTTGCGCTCGACGGCAGACTCGCCGCCACCATTGGCTGCCAGTTCGTCGTCTTCAGCCGGCAGGTTGCCGATGGTCAGTTCAAGCTTCTTGCGCGAACCGTCGCGAATCACTTCCAACTGGGCCTTGCTACCGGCCTTCATACGACCGACCAGGTGCGGCAAATCGGCAGACATCACGATCGGCTGGCCGTCCAGGCTCAGAATCACGTCGCCCACCTGCAGGCCGCCCTTGGCCGCCGGACCATCTTCCATCACCTGGGCAACCAGGGCGCCGGCCGGCTTGTCGAGACCGAAGGATTCGGCCAGGTCCTTGTTAACTTCCTGAATCACCACGCCCAGCCAGCCGCGGCTGACTTTGCCGTCGCTTTTCAGCTGGTTGGCCACATCCATCGCCACATCCATCGGAATGGCGAACGACAGGCCCATAAAACCGCCGGAACGGGTGAATATCTGCGAGTTGATGCCGATCACTTCGCCATTCAGGTTGAACAGCGGGCCACCGGAGTTACCGGGGTTGATCGCCACGTCAGTCTGGATAAACGGCACGTAGCTTTCGTTAGGCAGACTGCGGCCCTTGGCGCTGACGATACCGGCAGTGGCCGAGTGGTCGAAACCAAAGGGCGAACCAATGGCCAGTACCCAGGCGCCAACCTTGAGGTCGTCCGACTTGCCGATTTTCACCACCGGCAGATTCTTGCCTTCCACTTTCAGCAAGGCCACGTCGGTGCGTGGGTCAGCGCCGATCAGCTTGGCCTTCAGCTCGCTGCGGTCGGACAGGCGCACGATGATTTCGTCCGCGCCAGTCACCACGTGATTGTTGGTCAGCACATAGCCGTCAGGGGAGATGATAAAACCCGAGCCCAGGGATTGAGCGCCCCGCTGCTGCTGGCGACCCTGCGGGCTGCGCGGCTGCTGCGGCATATTGCGCTCGAAGAACTCGCGAAAACCTGGCGGCAGGCCTTCCAGGTCAGGGATACCCGACTGGGAGTTGCCCGCCACACGCTCCGGGACCTTT
>JBCECW010000088.1:5855-10009 GCA_039207785.1 Pseudomonas sp.
GTGCTGATATTCACCACCGCCGGTGCGGCCTCTTCCACCAGGCTGGTGAAATCAGGCAATTCGGCATGTGCCGTTACGGCCTGCCCCAGTAAAAACAACGTCAGAAACGCAGATAAGCCAGATTTCAGGCTAAGCATCGACTTCAGCTCCCATAAAGGACAAGCAAACACCACATGAACTGCCACACTCAAACAGCGTGGCATACAACTCAATGGTTAACTCGACGGCTTATTGCGCCGCCTGCATATCCCCGGCCCGCATCGACAGGGCGACTCGTTCGGCAGTCCCCAACGGGATTTCGCCAATAACGGTCACCATCACATCGCCGGAGGCCGTGGTAATACGTTTGGACACTGCAACGGTTGGCCCCAGCTGGCTGCGGGCATCGTCAACCGACGCGCCATGCAGCGGCTCAAGAAAAACCGAGAAACTCGCCAGGCCATCGCCATACATCAAGCAGGCAACAGGCTCGGACGACACCACACTGTGGCGCTCGACGGCGATGTTCAGATCGAAGCCAGGCGGCAACCATTCCGAATGCCAGGCCTTGGGATCAATGGATTTGCTTTCGACGAAACGCACCGGCTGACAGCTGGCGCCCGGTTTGAGATCGGCGTCGGTGGGGGTGGTCATTTCGATACTGGAGAACTGGAAACGCTCCAGCAGTTGCCCTTTCTCGTTGAGCAGCAGCGACTTCAATGGCAGGCCGGTTTCACGATCCAGGTGCAACTCGAAACCGTAGCGGTGTTGATCGCGGGGCAATACAGCCAGCACCACGGCTTCGCGCCCGGCGACACGCGACTCGCCGATAATGCGCAAGTCGTACCAAGCTGCCAGTTGTTTGGGATCAAAGCTACGTGCCGGCCAACTCTGGCCGTCATCCACTTGATCAGCCAAGCCGCCGCTGACGCACTCGGTGCGCCCATTTACCCGCAGCACTTCTTGCACAGGACCATCCAGCTGCAAAAGGCGCTCGCGCACTTCTGCATCACCAGAGGCCTGATGCCAGATCGTATGGGTGGAAAAACTGCCGTTACGTTCATAAACGAACGTACCGTGAAAACTCTGTTGTTGCTGGGCCTCCGTCAGGCGACCCAGCCAATCTTGCGCGTCGGTGGCATGGACTGGCAGGGCCAGAATGCCACCTAGCATCAGCAGGTAGGAAAGTCCGCGCATGATCCCCCTCAGCGGTTTTCCAGACTTGCAGCTCGCGCGTAGGGCAATACACCTTCAGAAGTACTCATCGCCGCCTGCTGCGCGTGTTGACGCAGATAGCCCGGCAGACGCTGCTCATGCCAATTCAGCTGGCTTGGGCGTACTGCCTTGGCTTGCTCGGCAGCCACCGGCTCGGAACTTTCGGTATAACCGGCCAACAGTGCGGCACCTTGTACCTGCGGCATTGGCAGGGTGGGCTGCACGTTGTTCTGGGCCAGTTGCGTACCGCGAACTTCGTCCTGGTTGTACAGGCGTACACCGGCGAGCACTGCCAGGGTTACCGATGCGGCAACCGCCAGACGCCCCAGGCCACGCCAGCGACCTACTACAGCAGCAACAGGCGCGGCAACCGGAGAAGCTTCGTCGGCGAGCGCCTTGGATACCGCAGCGGCGATATCAAGGTTGGGCACCAGCAGATCCTTGTGCATCACGGCACGAGCTACTTGATAGCGCGCCCAAGTCGAACGCAATTCAGCGTCATCGCTGGCGCTGAGCACACGGCGCAGCTCCAACTCGTCCGCCTCGTTATCCATGATGGCGGACAACGATTCTTGCAGGGCTTCACGACTCATGGCGATTCCTCTCTTGGCTAACGCCGCTGTCTCAGGCTCCCTGCAACAAGGGTTGCAGGACCTTATCTATGGCCTCACGAGCGCGAAAGATACGCGACCGCACGGTACCTACTGGACATTGCATGACGCTGGCAATGTCTTCGTAACTCAGACCATCGAACTCTCGCAAAGTTAGCGCAGTGCGCAAATCTTCTGGCAGTTGTTCAATGGTTCGATGCACGGCATTTTCGATTTCATCCCGTAGCATCAAACGCTCTGGAGATTCGATGTCCTTGAGTGCGTGATCGCCCTCATAGAACTCTGCATCTTCAGCGCTTACATCACTTTCCGGTGGGCGACGACCGCGCGACACCAGATGATTTTTCGCCGTGTTGATGGCGATGCGGTACAGCCATGTATAAAAGGCGCTGTCACCGCGAAAGTTAGCCAGTGCACGGAAAGCTTTGATAAAGGCTTCCTGGGCAACATCCTGAGCTTCATGAGGATCGTGCACAAAACGCACTATCAACCCGAGAATCTTGTGCTGATACTTCAGCACCAACAGATCAAAAGCTCGTTTGTCGCCACGCTGCACCCGCTCGACCAGCTGCTGATCATCTTCCTGGGTAAGCATGAACACTCCTCAATTGAGTTCGGAGAGAATGCCGTTCCAGCAAGTTGATCGACTTGCCAAGATAGACTCGGGTCTCGCGCAAAAGTTCTCCCCTCCAAACACGTTCCGCACACATATTCTTTTGTCTTGCACGGAATCGCGCAGCACGGCTAGCACGCCGGCTGCGCGGATAATCTTGTCACCATTTCAGTTGCAATGAGTGCGCGACATGCCGCTCTCGATACAACCCAAACGGCAATGTCCCCATCTGGGTGACTGCCTATGGAACCTGGAAGACTAAGAAAGTTCCCGGGCCCTATGGACCGTCATAAGCGCGCTATTGTGCAGCCGACCCCAGCTATATACTAGTGGCCGCTTCTCGTGGAATTCGAACATGAGCCAACATTTTCAGCACGACGTTCTGGTCATCGGTAGCGGCGCTGCCGGCCTTACTCTGGCCCTCACTTTACCGAGCCATTTGCGCATAGCGGTGCTTAGTAAGGGCGATCTCACAAATGGTTCAACTTATTGGGCGCAAGGCGGCGTTGCTGCCGTGCTCGATACCGATGACACCGTCGAATCGCACGTTGCCGACACACTCGACGCCGGCGCCGGCCTGTGTCGCGAAGACGCCGTGCGCTTTACCGTCGAGCACAGCCGCGAGGCCATCGAGTGGCTGATCGAGCAAGGCGTGCCCTTTACCCGCGATGATGAAACCTCGCGCGAAGACGGCGGCTTCGAGTTTCACCTGACCCGCGAAGGCGGCCATAGCCACCGGCGTATCATCCATGCCGCAGACGCCACCGGCGCGGCCATTTTCAACACGCTGCTCGCCCAGGCCCGGCAACGCCCCAATATCGAACTGCTGGAACAGCGCGTGGCGGTCGACCTGATCACCGAACGCAAGCTGGGCCTCACCGGTCATCATTGCCTGGGCGCCTATGTACTGAACCGCAACAGCGGCGAGGTGGATACCTACGGCGCGCGCTTTACCGTGCTGGCCAGTGGCGGTGCGGCCAAGGTCTACCTTTATACCAGCAACCCCGACGGCGCCTGCGGCGACGGCATCGCCATGGCCTGGCGCGCCGGCTGCCGGGTGGGCAACCTGGAATTCAACCAGTTCCACCCCACCTGCCTGTACCACCCCAAGGCCAAGAGCTTCCTGATTACCGAAGCCATTCGCGGCGAAGGTGGCTTGCTCAAGCTACCCAATGGCGAACGCTTTATGCAGCGTTTCGACCCGCGCGCCGAGCTGGCGCCCCGGGACATCGTGGCGCGCGCCATCGACCATGAAATGAAGCGCCTGGGCGTGGACTGCCTGTACCTCGACATCAGCCATAAGCCGGCCGAATTCATCAAAAGCCACTTCCCTACTGTTTATGAGCGCTGCTTGGGCTTTGGCATCGACATCACCACCGAGGCCATCCCCGTGGTACCGGCCGCGCACTACACCTGCGGCGGCGTGGTGGTCGACCAACATGGCCACACCGACGTCCCCGGCCTGTACGCCATCGGCGAAACCACCTTTACCGGCCTGCATGGCGCCAACCGTATGGCCAGCAACTCGCTGCTGGAATGTTTCGTCTACGCCCGCTCGGCGGCGGCGGACATCCTCAAGCAACTGCCCACCCTGCCCGAGCGGCAAAAGCTGCCGAGCTGGGACGCCAGCCAGGTCACCGACTCGGACGAAGACGTGATCATCGCCCACAACTGGGACGAACTGCGCCGCTTCATGTGGGACTACGTGGGCATCGTGCGCACCAACAAGCGCCTGG
>JBCECW010000089.1:0-9958 GCA_039207785.1 Pseudomonas sp.
GATCTCAAGGGTGTTCACGGCATGTGTCGGGTAATGCCGGTAACCGTTGGCGTGGCGCTGCGCGGCGATCAGGCCGCTGGCTTCGTAGAAGCGGATACGCGACGGTGCAAGGTTGGTGCGTTGGGCCAGTTCGCCGATTTTCATCTGTCGCTCCAGTAATGTGCCAAAGAGGGTATTGACCTTAAAGCTGACTTTAACCTTAGGCTCCACACATCCGCCAACTGCTTTTGCTTCGGAGCCTTGAATGACCGCCTTTTCGCCTCTGCAACTGCCCAACGGCACCACCGTTGCCAACCGTATCGCCAAAGCCGCCATGGAAGAAAATCTTGCTGATGCTGAGCATGGGCCTTCCGCTGAACTGTTGCGCTTGTACCAGGCCTGGGCCGAAGGCGGCGCCGGGTTGATCCTGACCGGGAACGTGATGGTGGATCGCCGCGCCATGACCGGCCCGGGTGGCGTGGTGCTGGAGGATGCGCGCCAGCTGGACAAGTTTCGCCAGTGGGCGCGTATCAGCCGCAGCCAGGGCGCGCAGGTGTGGATGCAGCTCAACCATCCGGGCCGGCAGATGCAGGCGAGCCTGGGCCAGCAGACGGTGGCGCCGTCGTCCGTTGCGCTGCAACTGGGCGGTATGTCGAAAATGTTTGCTGCGCCGCGGCCAATGAGCGAGGCCGATATCGCCGAGCTGATCCAGCGTTTCGCCACAGCTGCACGGTTGGCCGAGCAGGCGGGGTTTACCGGTGTGCAGATCCACGCGGCCCACGGTTATTTGCTGAGCCAGTTTCTGTCGCCACTGAGTAACCAGCGTACTGACCTTTGGGGCGGCAGCCTGGAAAACCGCGCCCGGCTTTTGCTCGAGGTGGTGAAAGCGGTGCGTGCGGTGGTGGCGCCTGAATTCTGCGTGGCGGTAAAACTCAACTCGGCGGATTTCCAGCGCGGCGGCTTCGATGCAACCGATGCGTTAAAGGTGGTTGAGTTGCTTAACGAGTTGCCGGTGGATCTGGTCGAGCTCTCCGGCGGCAGCTACGAGGCGCCGGCCATGCAAGGCGATGCCCGCGACGGCCGCACCCTGGCGCGTGAGGCGTACTTCCTGGAGTTCGCTGGCGAAATCGCCAAGGTGGCGCGTATGCCGCTGATGGTCACCGGCGGTATCCGCCGTTTGCCGGTGGTGGAGCAGGTGCTCAACAGCGGTGTGGCCATGGCTGGGATTGCCACCGCGCTGGCTATCGAGCCGGCGCTGCCTAAGCGCTGGCAGGCAGGTCAGGCTAGCACCCCGGAACTGGCGCCTATTACCTGGAAAAACAAGGTATTTGCCTCACTGGCCTATATGGCGGTGGTGAAGTTCCAGCTGCGCCAGCTTAGCCGTGGCCAAAGCCCCAACCCCAGTGTTTCGCCGCTCTGGGCGCTGGTGCTGGAACAGGTAAAAGCCGTGCGGCGGACGAAGCAGTACAAGCGGTGGATTGCGGTGAACTAGACCGCCGACCACACCGCCAACTCATACCCATCCAGATCCCGAAACTGAAAGCGGCGCCCACCCGGAAAGGCAAACACGGCCTTGCTCAGGGTGCCGCCGGCTTGTTCCACGCGCTGCTGGGTGGCCGCCAGGTCGTCGCCATAGAGAATCACCAGGGGCCCGCCCGGGCGTACGGGCTCGCCGGTGGTAAAGCCACCGGTAAGGCGGCCGTCGGAGAATTCGCAGTAGGTGGGGCCGTAGTCGGTGAAGGTCCAGCCGAACACTGCGCCGTAGAAGGCTTTGCTACGCGCGATATCGGCGACGTTGAATTCGATATTGTCGATCTGCCGGTCATGGCCGCGGATGCCCATGCTGCTGCCCTCGTTTAGCGGTTGACGTTCTGCAACGTTAGCGGCGCGATCAGCCGGTGAAAAGGCGCAACGGGCAGCATATACAGGGTGCCGAGCCAGTTATGGGTATGCACGACCGTGGACATCACCAGGGTGCGGGTGCCGTCAGCATTGATGGGCAGACGGTTGAGGGCCAGGTAGACGTCCAGGTGTTTGTCCTTGTCGGCCATTACCACTTCGTCCGGTTGATTGCTCACCAGGGTAAAGATGCCAATGCGCTCGCCGGGCTGGTAGCTGGCCTCGTCGCGGTTGAGGTCGATGCGGGTCAGGCTGCCCAGGTCTTTGAGGCCCAGGCGCCGAACGATGGCGTTGCGCAGCTTCATTGCGTTGTCGATCCAGCGGGGTGTGGCCGACATGGCGCGTAAGGCGTGGGCCATGGCCGAGCGTTCGGTGTCGCTGACATCAATACGGCGGCAGTCGATAAACGCGGCGCCGGTGGCGAGCTGGCTTAGGCTGCAAACGGTGGGAAGGTCACAGCGATGGACCGGGGGCATGGGGCGTCCTTGCGCTTTTTAGCGGCGTGTTTCAGGTGGCCGGATCATAGCAATGAGCCGACGACCTATCCCTAGCGAAATCTTCAAAAACTGTAGTGCTGCACCACATTTCTAACCGTCTGCAACGCCTGCGGCAGTACCTCCAACGGCAGCGACCCGAGGGCCAGGCGCAGTGCATGCGGTACCTGTGCGGCCGTACAAAACGGCTCGGCGGTAGAAACTGCAACGCCTTGCTGCAACAACGCCATGGCCACCTGATCGGCCCGGACCTCTTCGCCCAAGGGCAGCCAGATAAAGTAGGACGCCGGATGGCTTACCACTGGCAGGCCGCTGAACACCTGCTGGGCAATCGCTTGCCGGGCCCTGGCATCACGCCTTTTTTCCGCCTCCAGTTGCGCCACCGTACCGTCTTCCAGCCAGCGGCAGGCGATGGCGGTCATTACGCTTGGCGTGTTCCAGGTGGTGGCGCGGATGCAGCGTTCCAATGCCGCCACCCAGGCGCTGGGCGCGGCG
Source organism: Pseudomonas sp. (assembly GCA_039207785.1). Lineage (GTDB taxonomy): Bacteria > Pseudomonadota > Gammaproteobacteria > Pseudomonadales > Pseudomonadaceae > Aquipseudomonas. The sequence goes on from JBCECW010000089.1 coordinate 2,868, forward strand.
ACAAAACCTACGCGCAAACCGGTGGCCACGCTTTTGGAAAAACCGGAGATATACACCGTGCATTCCGGGGCCAACGCGGCAAGGGGCGGCGGCGGGTTGTCGGCGAGAAATGCGTAGGCGGCGTCTTCGATAATCAGCAGTTCGTGCTGGCGGGCGATGGCCACCAGTTGTTCGCGGGTGTGCAGGTCGAGCACCCAGCCCAATGGGTTATGCAGGGTGGGCATGCAATACAGGGCGCGTACACGGCGGGTTTTACACAACTGGCTCAGGGCGTTGAGGTCCGGGCCTTGTGCGCTGACAGGAATGGGCGCCAACTCCAGGCGCTGGGCATCGGCCAGTACCTTGAAGCCGGAGTAGGTCAGGGCATCCACCGCGACCACGTCACCGGGCCTTAGCAGCGCCATGGTAGTAATGGCCAGGCCGTGCTGGGCGCCGCTGACCAGCAGCACATTGTCCGCCGCCGTCACCACCCCGCGGTCGTGCAGGTGCTGGGCCACGGCCTGTTGCTCATGTTGGCGCCCGGCATGGGGCTGGTAGCGCAGCAGGGCCTCCATATCACCGGCCATGGCCAGTTCGCGCAGGGCTTTGCGCAGCAGGTTGGCCTGGCCAGGTAGGGCGGGGTAGTTGAAGTTGAGGTCGAGCATATCCGGGCTGCTGGCCGGCTGGTCGATACCCAGGCCAGGCGGCAAGGCGGTTTCACGTACAAAGGTGCCGCGCCCGGTTTCACCGCTCACCAGGCCCATGCTCTCCAGTTCACTGTAGATACGCGTGGCGGTGGCCAAGGCAATGCCGTGCGTTTGCGCCAGGTGGCGATGGGTAGGCAGGCGGGTGCCGGGGGTGAGCTGGCCGCTGCGGATTTGTGCAGCGAGCTCATCAACCACCTGCTTGTAGCGAGCGCGGGGCATGGGCAAGTGTATCCAGGACAATATTTTGATTGTGCTGAATATCGGTGAATACCATGGCCGCTCGCAACCCTCACCGTTCAGGACGCCCGCCATGCATATCGCCATCCTTACCTTCGACGGCTTTAACGAACTCGATTCGCTGATTCCCTTTGGCATTTTGCAGCGGGTGAAAACGCCGGGCTGGCGGGTGTCGATTGCCAGCCCGACGCGGGAGGTGGTGTCCATGAATGGGGTGACGCTGCAGGCGCAGATTTCGCTGAGCGAAGCCTGCGCCGCCGATGCGGTGCTGGTGGGCAGCGGCATGGCCACCCGCGAGGTGGTGAACAATCCGGCACTGATGGCGCAACTGCAACTGGACCCGGCCCGGCAACTGATCGGCGCGCAATGCTCCGGCACGCTGGTGCTGGCCAAACTGGGCCTGCTGGAAGGCGGTGTGGCGTGCACCGACCTGACTACCAAACCCTGGGTGATGGAAGCCGGTGTCGATGTACTGAGCCAGCCATTTTTCGCCAACGGCAATGTCGCCACCGCTGGCGGCTGCCTGGCGTCGCAGTATCTGGCAGCCTGGACGATTGCGCGTTTGCAGGGAGTGGAGGCGGCACGCGAGGCGATTTATTACGTGGCGCCGGTGGGGGAGAAAGAGGCTTATGTGGAGCGGGCGATGGGCAATATTGCGCGGTTTCTTTAGCCCTGCCCCGCGTTACTGCAGAGGACCTAGCCCCGTGCTTAACCCGAGTAACCGCCGCTAGCGCGTTGCGCGCGGAACTCCAGGACTTCCAGCTCGATTTCGATGGCATGGGCGATGATTTGCACATCGTCATCCGAGAGTGTGGCGCCGCAGGGGATGCAGCTGATCACTACCAGGTTTTCCCCGGTTTGCGGGTCGTAGACCCGGGCGGTCATGGAAGTTGGCGAGCTCAACACGCCTTCGAAGCCCAGGGGCGCGAAGTGGTTTTGCAGCCTTGCACAGGCGGCCGGGAAGATCATTCTGGCCATTAATGACTCTCTGGGAAAAATCCGTCGGTGCCAAGGATAATTCAACGGCACCGAATGTGACAGGTTGCACATTCTGGCGCCGCTTCGTTGGCGCGCTATTTCGGCGCCAGCGCATTCAGGCGTTGCCGGTAATGCGCGGGTGCTTCCCCGGTGTGTTGCTTGAATACCCGGCTGAACGAACTCAGGGTGGGGTAGCCCACTGCCAGGGCGATATCGCTGATCGGTACGGCGCTCTGCTGTAACAGTAGCTGAGCCTTCTCCAGGCGTAGTTGCAGCAGCCAGCCCGCCGGGGCAACACCGGCTGCGGCAACAAAGGCGCGGACAAAATTCGAACGCGACATCCCGGCTGTTGCCGCCAGTGCCTCGACCGTCCAGTCCTGGCTCAGGTCGTTCAACAGCGCCATGGCGGCTTTGGCCAGGCGTTTGTCCCGCAGCAGGGCAAATACGCCGAGCAGTTGCGGCTGCTGTTCGCAAAAGTGGCGCAGCACCAGGGTAAACAGAATCACCGACAGCCCATCGACCACCGCCTGGTTGGCCAATTGCTCGCCTTCGGCCTCCTGCTGCATCAGGGTGACGATGGCATCCAGCTGAGCGCGTTGGCTGGCGTTGATCACCACCACCTCCGGTAATGCCGCCAGCAGGGTGGCGCGTGGGGCGTAGCGAATGCGCCCGCAGAGCATAGCCAGACCGTTCTCGCCCTCGCCGTGGCGCAGTTGGGTAATCCGCCCCGGTTGCTGGATGTGGCGCAATGCCGGGGGCCTGGCCTGCTGCCCGGCGCCTGCGGCCAGTACATGCACGGCGCTGCGTGGCAGCAAGACGATATCGCCGGCACGCAAGGTCAGCGCTGCATGGCCGGGCCGCTCCAGGCGACATTCGCCATCCAGGATCACGTGATAGCTGGCGTGCCCGGGCGCCAGTGGCGGATGGTCGACGGCCCAGTCGCCATGCAGGTGACAGTGCAGATCGAGAACCCCACGCAGGTTGGCCAGGGCAATCAGGTGATCGAAAGCATGCATTGAGGACGATTCGACAAGTGAATGGGCGGTAGGGAAAAGCGCGGAGCAGGGGCACGGTCCAGACTGATCACGTCGGCCAGTTAGCGGCCGCGTAACCCGCAACCCAAGGTAGGAGAATCAATCATGCTGTTCAACTGGTCCGAATATGTCCCAGCGGTAAAGAAAGCCTTCGGCAAACTTGGCAAGACTCACCCGAAAATGCTCCAGGCCTATGGGGCGCTCGGCGAAGCGGCCGCCGAGGGCAATGCCCTGGATGTGAAAACCCGCGAACTGATCGCCATCGCGGTGGCCATCACCACGCGCTGTGACGGTTGCATTGGCGTGCATGTGCAGGCCGCGCGCAAGGCCGGTGCCACCGAGGCCGAGCTGGCACAAACCCTGGCTACTGCCATTTCCCTGAACGCGGGTGCGGCCTATGTTTATTCCCTGCGGGCGCTGGAGGCGTTCGAGCAGTTGGAGGCGTAAGCACTTGCCGTGGGGTGCGCAATGGAGGGGGCTGCTATATTCCTAAACAAATGGCGCGTTACGGTCGCCTTATAGTCTCTTGCCATTGCCGCAGCCTGGTCGGGCTGCTGCATACAGATGGTTTATCGGAGTTTTATCCCCATGTTTTTCCTTGATGCAGGTCCGTGCTGATGGCGCCAAAACGGTTGCAGCAGTTCTGGAATTCAGCGGACCTGGCGTTGATCCATCACCGTCGTGAACGGCGTATGCGAGTGCTCGCCAGCTTTGTGATGTGGGTGCTGGGCGGCATCTGGGCGGTGTTTTTTTCCTTGCAGGGGCACTGGCTGATCGTGGCCATTGACCTGGCGTTGATGGGGACGGGTGTCGCCGTGTTTACCCTCAGTTGGCTGCACTACGACCGCAGTGCCCGACGCCGCCATCCCGCGCTCCACGCACCTGTACCTGCTACCGCTGGGCGTGGCGGCAATGATGGCGTTTCGTGACGAACCCACCTGGCTGCGTTACAGCGTGATTGCCATATCCCTGGCGAGCTTTGTCGGGTTGGCGGCTACCTATTGGACGCCGCTGCCCGGTTACAGCCTGCCGGATGCCACTCGTGGGCCTGGCACCTGGATCAACACCAGCGCCGCCATGCTTTGCCTGTTTGCCATGTTGCATGTGCTGCAGACCGATGCCGTGCAGCGTTCGGCCTGGGAAGGGGAGTTGCTGGAGGCCTTGTCGGCGCAGCAATTCCAGCTGCATTACCAGGCGCAGCTGGACAGCCAGGGCAAGGTGATTGGCGCCGAAGGCTTGCTGCGCTGGTACCACCCGCAGCGCGGCATGATCCCGCCCGGCAAGTTTATTCCCCATGCCGAGGAAACCGGCCTGATCATTCCCATCGGCAAATGGGTACTGGAAACCGCCTGTGCACAATTGCACTGCTGGAAGGACGATCCGGCCATGGCGCACCTGTGCCTGGCAGTGAATATCAGCCAGAAACAATTCAATCAGGGCAGTTTCGAGAGCGACGTGCTGGCGCTGATCAAGCGCTATGACATTGATCCGGGGCGTTTGCAGCTGGAAATCACCGAGACCATGGTGGTCAAGGATATGGAAGAGTTGTCACGCAAGATGGCGCACCTGGTGAGCCTTGGCATCACCTTTGCGCTGGATGATTTCGGCACCGGCTATTCGTCGTTAAGCCACCTCAAGCGCTTGCCGCTGAACAAGCTGAAGATCGACCAGTCGTTTGTCTTCGATGTGCTGACCGACCACAACAGCGAAGCGATCGTGCGTACCGTGATCGGCCTGGGCAACAACATGGGGCTGACGGTGATCGCCGAAGGCGTGGAAACCGCTGCCCAGCATCAGTTCCTGCTGGACAACGGTTGCCAGCAATTCCAGGGCTACTTCTTCAGCAAACCCTTGCCACTGGTGGCGTTTACCGAATTTACCCTGGGCTGCAATGCCTGAGCGTCAAAGCGCCCCTCGCCCATTTATGGGAGAGGGGCTGGGGGGGAGGGGCTCTTGCAAGCCCCAACGCATCAGAAGATTTCCAGCGGGTACTCAACAAACGCACGGATCTCGTTCAGGTTCGGGCCCACGTCGCGGTCGGCACGGTAGATCGAGTTACGCAGTTTCAGCGACAGGTCCTTGAGCGAGCCGTCCTGCACCACGTATTTCACCTGGTTGAAGAATTCGCGCTCGGTACCGTCCTGCTCGCCGCCAGCATCGATATTGCTGCCGCGTACATAGGCGGTTTTGTAGCTCAAGCCAGCGATGCCGTACTCGGTGAAGTCCAGCTCGTAGCTCACCTGCCAGGACTGCTCGTCCTTGAGGTTGAAGTCCGAGTAGTAGGAGTTGGCTACGTAGATGGAGCTGCCGCCGTCGCCGTAGTCGTAGGCGTAGCCGGCGTCACCGCTGCTGCGCTGGTGGGCGATGATAAAGGCATGGGCACCCACGCTGTACTTGGCCGCCAGGCTCCACAGGGTGTTGCTGTCGTTGTTGCCGTCACCACCGAAGTCCAGGGCGGCGGCGGAATTGTCGTCGTAGTCGGTGCGGTAGATGTTGAAGTCGAAATTCAACGCCTGGTTATCGCTCAGCGGCTGGGTGAAGTTCACGTTGCCGTAGTACTTCTTGAAGGTGTCTTCCACGTCGGAGTGGTAGGCCGCCACGCTCAGCGCGTCGTTGATGGCATAGCTGCCGCCAACTACATCAATGCTTTTCAGGCGGTTCGGGTCGCGCGAGGAATCGCCCATCGGGCTGTCGGCGGTGAAGTGACCGGCGTTGAGTTCAAGACCCTCGATCTCTTTGCTGGTAATCAGCGTGCCGGTGAACGATTGCGGCAACAGGCGCGAGTCGTCATAGGCCAGTACCGGCATGCTCGGGAACTGGTTGCCGTAGCGCAGTACGGTATTGGAAATACGCAGCTTCACGGCAGCGCCGGCTTCGGAAATATCGTCTACCGGACGGCCATCGCCGTAGGTGTCGAAGAAGCCGGAATAGTTACGGCCACGGCCGCTGTCGAGCTTGATGCCCAGCAAGCCATAGGCATCCACGCCGAAACCGACGGTGCCTTGGGTGAAGCCGGATTCGAAGGTACCGATAAAGCCCTGGCCCCAGACCTTGGCGTCATTGGTGTGGTTTTTGTAGTCGCGGTTGAAGTAGGCGTTGCGCAGCAGAACATTCAGGCTGCTGTCTTCAACAAAGCCTTTGGCGTCGGATTGTTCACTGGCGAATGCCGGCGAAACGCTCAGCGAAGCCAGCGCGCAGGCCAGCGCGATGCGTGTGCGATTGAACATAAGTGCTCCCCGTTTCAGGTTCTTTGGGCGATTGTTGTTGGCAGGAGACTGCACGGCCATGCGCTAAAGCAGCCTAGAAGATGGCTGACCCGCGCGGGAAGTCATTGGCTATAGGAATTCCCAGCCTATGCAGAGGCTGGGATAAATACGCGCTCAAGAACCATCGGTAAAACTGCTTATTTCAATTTTTACTATCGACGGTATTGATGGTTGGTTTTGTTGGAAAGCGGGCTATGCTCGCCCTCGATGAATCTCCAAGGCACTGAATTAAGAGACTAATTCGGTGTTTTGCTCCCTTCATCACCTTTGGTTTTATTTGCCGCCTCGATTGGGGCGGCTTTTTTATGGGCGCAGAATAATCGAGCTTTTCGATTGCTTGCCCTGGCGTTGCCGTTGCCCACCTACCAGGCCGAACTCAACGCGATGGGCTCGCGCAAGGGTTCGGCGCTGCCCGAGCTGCTGCCACACATTTCGGTGTGCACTTCGCAGTGCACCAGATGAAACGGCCCGTTGAACGGCAAGCCTTCCAGCAGCTCTCGCGCCTGGGTGACCGAGCGCAGGCGCAGGGTGCTGCCGTCTGTCAATTTGATCGAGTGGAGCCGCCCCTCTACCTGCGCCTGCAACAGGTAGATGCCGCCTTCCAGCGACAACAGTTCCAGCCCTTGCAGATCGCCCCCCGAGGCGTGTTCGTAGATGTCCTGGATATTCATGCTCGCGTCCCTCGCGTGGTCGTCAGTGGCCGATGCGGCGAGAGCCAAAAGCCTCGCCGCCAGATACCGGTACGACACAATCCGGGGTGCCTGTTTTTAACCCTAAGCGAGATTGGCGGTTTGTATAGTTTTCACAGTGGGAAAATGTGCTGGAAAGCCTATTCCAGGGCGTTTTCTTACATGTGCATGGGCAAAACTAAACCTTGGACCGGGCACGCT
>JBCECW010000090.1:0-9866 GCA_039207785.1 Pseudomonas sp.
ACCGGGCCGTCGAGGCGCTGCAGGTTGCAGTTGATGACGAAGATCAGGTTGTCGAGTTTTTCGCGGCCAGCCAGGGCGATGGCGCCCAGGGATTCCGGCTCGTCGCACTCGCCGTCGCCCATGAAACACCAGACTTTCTGCTTGCCGGCGGGGATAAAGCCGCGGCTCTCCAGGTACTTCATAAAACGTGCCTGGTAGATCGCCTGGATCGGGCCGAGGCCCATGGATACGGTCGGGAACTGCCAGAAGTCCGGCATCAGCCAGGGGTGCGGGTACGACGACAGGCCGTTACCGTCCACTTCCTGGCGGAAGTTGTTCATCTGGTCTTCGCTGATGCGGCCTTCCATAAAGGCACGGGCGTAGACGCCTGGCGAGGCGTGGCCCTGGAAGTAGATCAGGTCGCCGCCGTGCTCGTCGGTCGGGGCCTGGAAGAAGTAGTTGAAGCCAATGTCATACAGCGTGGCGCTGGAGGCGAAGCTGGAGATATGGCCGCCCAGGTCGGAATCGCGCAGGTTGGTGCGCATAACCATGGCCAGGGCATTCCAACGTACCAACGAGCGAATGCGGCGTTCCATAAACAGGTCGCCAGGCATGCGTGCTTCGTGGGTGACGGGGATGGTGTTGCGGTATGGCGTGGTGATGGCGTAGGGCAGTTGCGCGCCGCTGCGGGTCGCGAGTTCGCCCATGCGGGTCATCAGGTAATGAGCGCGGTCTTCACCTTCACGGTCTAGGACGGATTCAAGCGCGTCCAGCCATTCCTGGGTTTCGACGGGATCGAGGTCTTGCATGGCTTGCTCCATGGCGGAAAGGCTTCCAGAATCGAAAACCTTGTGTTCGTTGCCGGCCTTATGGGCGGGCACGTAAATTCTTGGATTTACCGGAGGTAGGACCGGCCGCGTGTAGTTTTACTACAAATCGACGGAGGTTTCAGCTCTTGGGACACATTCTTTCGTAGTAAAACTACATTGCGTACACAATAGAACTAAAAAAGCGCGACAATTCGGGGCTTCCAGCGGCCCAGGTGCGTATGTCGCTCCAAAGGATAGATCATGAACTTGCCTGCGCTCGTCGACTTGCCACTCTCGTTGCAGCCTTATGCCCTTCGTGCCGAACAGTCCTTGCGGGCAGCGCTTGGGGAGGCAGTTGGCGAGTTCGAGGGGTGGCCCGCCGAGCGGCACGCGGCGTTCAAGCGGGTGGTCGGCGCCAGCGATTTTGTCAGCGAACAAACCGTGCGCGACCCGCAGATGTTGCTGGCCCTGGCCGCCAGCGGCGAGCTGGAGCGGCCGCTGCAACCCGGCGAATTGCGCGCGCAGATGGCCGCCGCCCTGGCCGAATGTGCCGACGAAGCGCAGTTGGGCCAGCAACTGCGGCGCCTGCGTAACCGCCAGCAAGTGCGGATTATCTGGCGCGATCTCACGCGCCAGGCAGATTTGGTGCAGACCTGCCGGGATCTGTCCGACCTGGCCGACGCCAGCATCGACCTCACCTACCACTGGCTGTACCCGCGCCATTGCGAGCAGTTCGGTACGCCCATGGGCCGGCGCAGCAATGAGCCGCAGCATATGGTGGTGCTGGGCATGGGCAAGCTGGGGGCGGTGGAGCTCAACCTGTCTTCGGATATCGATTTGATCTTTGCCTACCCCGAAGGCGGCGACACCGTCGGGGTCAAACGCTCGCTGGATAACCAGGAGTTCTTTATCAAGCTGGGCCAGCGCCTGATCAAGGCGCTGGACGCGATTACCGTCGACGGTTTTGTCTTTCGCGTGGATATGCGCCTGCGCCCCTACGGCTCGGCCGGCTCGCTGGTGTTCAGTTTTAACGCGCTGGAGCAGTACTACCAGGACCAGGGCCGCGACTGGGAACGCTACGCCATGATCAAGGCGCGGGTGGTGGGCGGCGATCAGGCGGCCGGCGCGCAGCTGCTGGATATGCTGCGGCCCTTTGTTTATCGCCGTTACCTCGACTTTTCCGCCATCGAAGCATTGCGCGCCATGAAACTGCTGATTCAGCAGGAAGTGCGGCGCAAGGGCATGTCGGAAAATATCAAGCTGGGTTCGGGCGGTATCCGCGAAGTGGAGTTTATTGCCCAGGCCTTCCAACTGATCCACGGCGGTCGCGACCTTAGCCTGCAACAGCGGCCCTTGCTCAAGGTGCTGAAAACCCTGGAAGGGCAGGGCTACCTGCCGCCGGCGGTAGTGGCCGAAATGCGCGATGGCTATGAGTTCCTGCGTTACACCGAGCATGCCATCCAGGCCATCGCCGACCGCCAGACCCAGATGCTGCCGGACAACGACGATGAGCGGGCCCGTGTGGCCTTTATCATGGGCTTCGATAGCTGGGCAGCCTTCCACGAGCGCCTGATGTATTGGCGTGGGCGCATTGAATGGCATTTCCGCCAAGTGATCGCCGATCCCGATGAAGACGAAAACGGCGAGGCCGACCTGTGTGTGGGCAGCGAATGGCTGCCGCTATGGGAAGACGCGTTGGACGAAGAGAGCGCTTGCCGGCAACTGACCGACGCGGGCTTTGTTAACGCGCAGTCGGCCTGGCAGCGTTTGGTGGGCTTGCGCAGTGGCAACCAGGTGCGGGCCATGCAACGCCTGGGGCGCGAACGCCTGGATGCGTTTATTCCCCGTCTGCTGGCGCAGGCGGTGGAGCATGAAAACCCCGATCTGGTGCTGGAGCGGGTGCTGCCGTTGATTGAGGCGGTGGCGCGGCGTTCGGCCTATCTCGTCTTGCTCACGGAAAACCCCGGCGCCCTGCTGCAACTGCTGACGCTGTGCGCCGCCAGCCCATGGATTGCCGAGCAGATCAGCCGCTTCCCGCTGCTGCTGGATGAACTGCTGAACGAAGGCCGTCTATTTAAGCCGCCCTTGGCGCCCGAGCTGGCCGCCGAACTGCGCGAACGCCTGACGCGGATTCCCGAAGACGACCTGGAGCAGCAGATGGAAGCGCTGCGCCATTTCAAGCTGGCCCACCGCCTGCGCGTGGCGGCATCGGAAATCTCCGGGGCGCTGCCGTTGATGAAAGTCAGCGACTACCTGACCTGGCTGGCCGAGGCCATTCTCGACCAGGTGCTGGCCCTGGCCTGGCGCCATACCGTGGCCAAGCACGGTACGCCGCGGCGCGCCGATGGCGAGCTGTGCGATCCAGATTTCATCATCGTCGGCTACGGCAAGGTTGGCGGCATCGAGCTGGGCCATGGCTCGGACCTGGACCTGGTGTTTATCCATGACGGCGACCCGCAGGCCGAAACCGATGGCGCCAAGCCTATCGACGGCGCGCAGTTCTTCAATCGCCTGGGGCAGCGGATCATTCACTTGCTAACCGCGCAGACCAACTCCGGCCAACTCTATGAAGTGGATATGCGCTTGCGCCCCTCCGGCGCGGCGGGGCTGTTGGTGAGTTCCCTGGGCGCCTTCGAGCGTTATCAACAGAACGAAGCCTGGACCTGGGAGCACCAGGCCCTGGTACGCGCCCGCGTGCTGGTGGGCAGCGAGCGGGTAGGGGCGGCCTTTGAAGGGGTACGCGCGCGCGTGCTGGGCAAGCCGCGTGACCTGGACAAGCTGCGGACCGAAGTCAGCGAGATGCGCGCCAAGATGCGCGACAACCTGGGCAGCAAGCAGACCGCCGCCGGCACCGGGCAAAATGCCTTCGAGGCCGCAGCACCGTTCGATCTCAAGCAGGACGCCGGAGGTATCGTCGATATTGAATTTATGGTGCAATACGCGGCCTTGGCGTGGTCCGGCGACTATCCGCCGCTGCTGCAATACACCGACAACATTCGCATTCTGGAAGGCCTCGAGCGCCTGGGCTTGTTGCCTGCGGCCGATGCCACGCTGTTGCAGGAGGTCTACAAGGCCTACCGTTCCGCTTCGCACCGCCTGGCGCTGCAAAAGCAGCCCGGCACGGTCAGCGGCGAGCAATTCCAGCATGAGCGCCAGGACGTGATGCGCATCTGGCGCGAACTGGGGCTGAGTTAACGGCTCCGGGGCAACGCCGCTGGCAGACTGAACAACTTGTATTTGGCAGTGACAGGGAGGCTAAAACGCCTCCCTGCTCATTTGCGGAGTTTGAATGAACATACTGATCGTAGGGCCGAGCTGGGTCGGCGACATGGTGATGGCGCAAACCCTGTTTCAGTGCCTGAAACAGCGCCACCCCGACTGCCAGATCGACGTGCTGGCGCCCGACTGGAGCCGGCCGATTCTTGAGCGCATGCCCGAGGTGCGCAAGGCCCTGAGCTTTCCCCTGGGCCATGGTGCGCTGGAGCTGGGTACGCGGCGGCGCATCGGCAAGTCGCTGGCCGGCCAATACGATCAAGCCATTTTGCTACCCAACTCGCTGAAGTCGGCGCTGGTGCCGTTTTTCGCCGGTATTCCCAAGCGCACCGGCTGGAAAGGCGAGCTGCGCTACGGCCTGCTCAATGATGTGCGCAAGCTCGACAAAGAGCGTTACCCGCTGATGATCGAGCGCTTTATGGCCCTGGCCTATGAGCCTGGCGCCGCGCTGCCACAACCTTATCCACAGCCCAGCCTGCGCATCGAGCCGCAGAGCCGTGACGCCGCCCTGGCCAAATTCGGCTTGAGCCTGGACCGCCCGGTATTGGCCCTGTGCCCCGGCGCCGAGTTTGGCGAAGCGAAAAAATGGCCCGCCGAGCATTACGCCAAGGTCGCCGAGCTGAAGATCCGTGAAGGCTGGCAGGTGTGGTTGTTCGGTTCAAAAAATGATCACCCGGTCGGCGAGGCCATTCGTAGCCGCCTGATTCCGGGCCTGCGTGAAGAAGCCCGCAACCTGGCTGGCGAAACCTCGCTGGCCGAGGCCATTGATTTGCTGTCCTGTGCGGCCGCCGTGGCCTCCAACGATTCCGGCCTGATGCATGTGGCCGCCGCCTTGAATCGTCCGCTGGTGGCAATCTATGGCTCGACGTCGCCGGGCTTTACCCCGCCGTTGGCCGACCAGGTGGAAATCGTCCGCCTGGGTATCGAATGCAGCCCGTGCTTTGACCGCACCTGCCGCTTCGGCCACTACAACTGCCTGCGCGAGCTCAAGCCTCGGCCGGTGGTGGAAGCCCTGGCGCGCGTGGCGCCCGACCCGGTCGAGGTCGTTTGATGCGGGTTCTGTTGATCAAGACGTCATCGCTTGGCGATGTGATTCATAGCCTGCCGGCACTTACCGACGCCGCGCGCGCCATCCCCGGTATCCAGTTTGACTGGGTGGTGGAAGAGGGCTTTGCCGAAATCCCCGCCTGGCATCCGGCCGTGGCCCAGGTGATTCCGGTGGCCATTCGCCGTTGGCGAAAAAACCTCTGGCAGACCTTCAAGAACGGCGACTGGAAGCGCTTCAAGCAGCGCCTGGGCGAAACCCGTTATGACCTGGTGATCGATGCCCAGGGCCTGCTGAAAAGCGCCTGGCTGACCCGCTATGTGCAGGGCCCGATTGCCGGTTTTGACCGCGATTCGGCGCGCGAGCCGATTGCCTGCCGTTTCTACGACCGCACCTATAACGTGCCGCGCGACCAGCATGCACTGGAACGTGTACGGCAGCTGTTTGCCCAGGCGCTGGACTACCCGCTGCCAGCTGGCATCGGTGACTACGGCCTGAACCGCGAGCAGCTGGCCGACGCCGGTGCGCCGCCCTACCTGTTGTTTCTGCATGGCACCACCTGGGCCAGCAAGCATTGGCCGGAAAACTACTGGCGCAGCCTGGCCGAGCAGATGAGCGAGCTGGGCTACGCCATTCGCCTGCCCTGGGGTAACGAAGCCGAGCTGCAACGTGCCGAGCGTATCGCCGCGGGGTTGGAAAATGCCGTGGTACTGCCCAAATTAAACCTGGCGGGCGTGGCCAAGGTAATCGCCGGGGCCAGCGCCTGCGTGGCGGTGGACACCGGCCTCGGCCATCTGGCCGCCGCCCTGGATGTACCGACGATCTCGTTGTACGGCCCGACGTTGCCCGGCCGCGTCGGTGCCTATGGCCGTTCGCAAGTGCACCTGTGCGCCAGCGGCCCGAATGCAGGTTTGGGTGACCGGCATAAACCCTGTTTTGACGACCTGCTGCCCGAGCGTGTGGCTACCGAGCTGCAAGCCCTGCTCCTTCTGCCTGAGACTGTGTGATGCAACTGGCTTTTGTTCTGTACAAGTACTTTCCCTTCGGTGGCCTGCAGCGCGACTTTATGCGCATCGCCCTGGAGTGCCAGAGCCGTGGCCACAGCATTCGCGTCTACACGCTGATCTGGGAAGGCGATATTCCGCCCGGTTTCGAAGTGCTGGTGGCGCCGGTCAAGGCCCTGTTCAACCACCGGCGCAATGAAAAATTGCTGGCCTGGGTGCAGGCCGACCTGGCCAAGCGTCCGGTGGACCGCGTGGTGGGCTTTAACAAGATGCCGGGGCTGGATGTGTACTACGCCGCCGACGGCTGCTTTGAAGACAAGGCGCAGAACCTGCGCAATTCCCTGTACCGCAAGTTTGGCCGCTACAAGCACTTTGCCGACTACGAGCGCGCGGTGTTTGCGCCGACGGCCAAGACCGATGTGCTGATGATTTCCGAGGTGCAGCAGCCGCTGTTCGTCAAACATTACGGCACCCCGGCCGAGCGCTTTCACCTGCTGCCGCCGGGCATCGCCGCTGACCGCCGGGCGCCGGCCAATGCGGCGGAAATTCGTGCCGAATTCCGCCGCGAATTCAACCTGGCCGACAGCGACCTGCTGTTGGTGCAGATTGGTTCGGGCTTCAAGACCAAGGGCCTGGACCGCAGCCTGAAGGCCGTGGCCGCCTTGCCCAAGGAACTGAAAAAGCGCACGCGCCTGATCGTGATTGGCCAGGACGATCCCAAGCCCTTCCTGTTGCAGGTGGCGGCGCTGGGTATCAGCGAGCAGGTGCAGATTCTCAAGGGCCGCAGCGACATCCCGCGCTTTCTGTTGGGCGCCGATCTGCTGATTCACCCGGCCTACAACGAAAACACCGGCACGGTGTTGCTCGAAGCGCTGGTCGCCGGCTTGCCGGTGCTGGTCACCGATGTCTGCGGTTACGCCCACTACATCGAAGAGGCCGATTGTGGCCGCGTGGTGCCCAGCCCGTTCCAGCAGGAGCAGCTCAACAGCACCCTGCAAAGCATGCTCGAAGACGATAGCCAGCGCGCCCGTTGGGCGGCCAATGGCCTGGCCTTTGCCGATACGGCCGACCTCTACAGCCTGCCGCAGCGTGCCGCCGATGTGATTCTGGAGGCGCGCCCGTGAAGCTGATGCTGGCTGAACCGTTCAAGCGGCTATGGGCCGGGCGCGATCCCTTTGTTGAGGTGGAGCGCCTGGAAGGCCAGGTGTACCGCGAGCTGGAAGGCCGCCGTACCCTGCGCACCGAAGTCGATGGCCGGGGCTACTTTGTAAAAATTCACCGGGGCATCGGCTGGGGCGAAATCTTCAAAAACCTGTTTACCGCCAAGCTGCCGGTGCTCGGTGCCGGGCAAGAGTGGCAAGCTATCCAGCGCCTCACTGAAGTGGGTGTGCCGACCATGACCGCCGTGGCCTATGGTGAGTGCGGCAACAACCCGGCGGCCCAGCACTCGTTTATCGTCACCGAGGAACTGGCGCCCACCGTCAGCCTGGAAGACTTCAGCATCGACTGGCTAAAACAGGCGCCCGAGCCACGGCTCAAGCGCGCGCTGATCGCCGAGGTGGCGCGTATGACCGGCATGATGCACGCCGCCGGGGTTAACCACCGCGACTGCTATATCTGCCACTTTCTGCTGCACACCGATAAAGCCGTGACGGCCGATGATTTCAAGCTGTCGGTGATTGATCTGCACCGTGCCCAGAGCCGCGAAAAGATCAGTCGCCGCTGGCGCGACAAAGACCTGGCCGCCCTGTACTTCTCGGCCCTGGATATCGGCCTCACTCGCCGCGACAAACTGCGTTTTCTGCGCGGTTACTTTCTGGCTGCCGAGGGTTCCTGCAACCTGCGCCAGATCCTGCGTGACGAGGCGCAACTGCTCGCCTGGCTGGAGCGCAAGGCGGCCAAGCTGTACGCGCGAAAACAGCGCTACGGGGACGCGCTCTAATGGCGGCGTGGCATCTGGAACCGCACTACCAGCACCTGGCCGCCGACTTCGGCAGCCTGGACGCGGTATTCGCCCTGACCGGCGAGCGCATGACCCGCGACCCGATTTCCGAAGTCATCCGTATCGAACGCGACGGCGTGAGCTATTACGTCAAACGCTACCGCAGTGCCGGTAAGGGGCTGCGCCCGTACCTGGGCCGCCTGCGGGTGCGCAGCGAATGGCAGAACCTCAAGCGCTTTGCCGAATGGGGCCTGCCCACCGCCGAGGTGGTGGCCCGTGGTTATGAACGCTGCAACGGCGCCTTTGTGCGCGGCGCGATGATTACCCGCGAATTGCCCAACACCGATGACCTGGGGCGCATGGCGAAAAAGAGCGATGCGCGCCTGCAGGATCGTGCCTGGGTTGAACGCATCAGCCGCCAGTTGGCCCATGGCACGCGGGTTATGCATGAACACCGCTTTACCCATAACGATCTGAAGTGGCGCAACTTGCTGGTGGATGATCAAGGCAAACTGTTCTTTATCGACTGCCCCAATGGCGCGTTCTGGCGCGGTTTTGTCTTGCGCTACCGGATCATCAAGGACCTTGCCTGCCTGGATAAGGTGGCCAAGTACAAGCTGTCCAATACCCAGCGCCTGCGCTTTTATCTGCAGTACAGCGGCCAGACCCGGCTGGGGCCGGCGGACAAGAAACAGATCCGCAAGATCGTGAAATTCTTCGAGGGTCGCGAATGAAGGACTTTATCGCCGCCGAGGACCGTGCGGTGCTGGCCGAGCACCAGCTCGACAACTTCGAGGCCCTGTGGGCGCTGGAGCTGCCGGCCGTGGACGAGCCCAATACCGAGCGTGGCGGCTATAGCACCGTGTCGCGCCTGGTGCTCGGGGAGTCGGCGTATTACCTCAAGCGCCAGACCAACCACCTGACCCGCAGCCTGCTGCACCCCTTTGGCGAGCCGACCTTTGCCCGCGAGCTGCGCAATATCGAGCGTTACCAGAAGCTGGGGATTCCGGCCCTGCGTGCGGCGTTTTTTGCCCAGCGCACGGTGGATGGCAAGCACCAGGCCATCCTGCTCACCCGTGCACTGGACGGCTGGCAAGACCTCGACCATTGGTTGCAAAACTGGAGCAGCCACAGCGAAGCGCAGCGCATGGCCATTCTCAAGGCCTGTGGCGAGCTGGCGCGCCGCCTGCACGCGGCCAAGCAGATGCATGGCTGTTTCTACCCCAAGCATATTTTTCTGCGCCAGTCGGCCGACGGTTTTGACGCGCAGTTGATCGACCTGGAAAAGACCCGGCGCCTGGTGTTCGGCAAGCGCGACCGTATCAAGGACATCGAGCCGTTGCTGCGCCGCGCCAGTAGCTGGAGCCAGGAAGAGGTCTGGCAACTGCTGCTGGCCTATGTCGGCGACAAAGGGAATGCCAAGGGCTGGAGCAAGCGCCTGGGTGCACGCAGTGCCCATAAGGCCGCGCGCAAATGAACCTCGGCCAGTTGCGTGATGCCGGGCGCAGTCCGGCGCTGCCGCTAAGCCTGCAGGTGGGCGGCGAGAGCTTGACGCTGCACACGTTGCTGCGCGTGCTGCCGGGCCAGCGTTATGTTGGCGTGGCGCAATGGCAGGGGCGCCAGGTGCTGGCCAAGGTGCTGGTGGGCGGCAAGGCTGAGCGCCACTTTCACCGTGAGTCCAAGGGCGTGCACCTGCTTGCCGACCAGGGCCTGTTGACCCCGGCCCTGCTGGCCGAAGGTTTTAGCGCGGGCGAGGGCGGCTGGCTGCTGTTTGATTATCTCGATGGCGCCCAGAGTCTGGGCGACGCCTGGCG